>CBDUOS010000062.1:0-17822 GCA_965368905.1 uncultured Bdellovibrionales bacterium
AAAAAGACCCAATGAAAGGGTCCAAATTGTATTTGGACAATTTCCGCAATGGAATTTCTCGTGTTGGTCGGTCGGTCACCCAGTAGATAGGACGAGCCAAAATCTTTTTGCACTGAACCACTAGCGAGTCACCTTTTTGCCGATAGATACCCGTGATCGGGTATGGGCGTTTCATGATAACAACTTGACGGTCCACCTCTTTTTTAAGGGTACCGATGGCGTTGTATATTTCACGTCCTTTCTCTCCCATTTTTCTAAAATGATCGTCGATGCGACTGACCACTTCCTTCTCAGAAAGGTCCTCCATCTTCGATAAAGCCTCCACAAAGGTGTTAAGAATCGCTTTTTGCGGCATGACCTGGGATTTTTTAAAGACCTCATAAATATTTTGTGACAATTCAAAATACTGTTTTTCAAGAATAGGGTCTTCCATATCTTCGGCAAAAGAGTGGAGCATTAAATCAAATTCATTATCAAACTCAGAGACCTGTGCTGGCTTCACCTCGGCACTGTCGGCTTGGACGTCAGCAATCGTCGTTTTCTCTTGTTGTTGCTCCTCCGCTTCTTCCCCTTGCGGTTCTTCACCTTTCAAGATCATGCGTAAAACGATAGGACCGATGAGAAGGTTTATTGTCACCAGACCAATTCCGATATTGGTGATCAGTTCAGCATGATCCGGTAAGCTTTTAGATGCGATCTGAATAAGACCAAGAGTCACTCCCGCTTGAGGCAGGTAACCCAGCCATATTTTATTTTTGATTGATGAGCTTTCACCATGCCACTGACCAGCAAACCAAGATCCGCCAATAAAAGACACGGCACGAGCGGCAAACAGCAATCCAGCAATGGGGAGAAGATCCCAAGTGGCTGACAGGTCGAGGCCGGCTCCAACATTGGTAAAAAATACCACAAAAACGGGTAATGACACTTTTTCAAGCGCATCGTGTAAGACATGTTGTTGGTCGCAGAAGTTTCGGACCAAAACCCCGGCCACGATAAAGACAAGGAGAAGCTCTAAGTGTAATGTTTGGCTCACCTCAGCTGTTCCAAGGATCATCGCCGCAATAAATAAAAACATCTCTTTACGGACGTATTTTAAATAGGCAATGAGCAATCCGCCAAGAAGGCCGCCAGCCAATAAAGAGTAACCCAGTTCTTCCATGAGGTGAATGAAGCTGGCAGTGATATCTCCAGAGCCACTGAAGATTGAATTGGCAAAGGACAAGCTGATCGCTAATGTTGTCACCATTAAAACGTCTTTTACAACGGCCGAACCCAGTATCATCTGACTCATTCGGCTTTTGGCTTTCATCTCGGAGATGACTGCGATCGAGATAGATGGAGAGGTTCCTAAAGAGAGGGCTGCGAACACCGACCCAAAGGCTACCAAGGCCATGCCACCCCCCAAACCAAAGTTATAAATGTATTCATTGGCAATAAAGATGACACCAATACATGTTACAAATAAACCGACGATCTTTAACAAAGAAGTTGTTAAGATTGGCGCAATCACCTTTCGCAACGACGGAAAATGCAATTCTAGCCCTGCTGTTGTCGCAATCAACCCAATAGCCAAGGTGTTGAACATCTCGATTTCTTGTACCACATTTTTTGAGAGGATCTTCAAGGCATATGGCCCAAGCAAGAGGCCCGTTAGAATATACCCAGTCACTTGAGGAAGTTTTAAAGACGAGCCCACCTCTGACAATGTGTAGGCTGCGAGAATCACCAGACCGATGGCAAGAAGTACGGAGCTGTGAGTGTCACTTAAGATGCCCGCCCCTTTTAGGATAAAGCTGATTGAGAATAGAATAAATAGGATGAAGACCTTTCTCATTTAGCCTTTCCTCCAAAATGAAGGTGTGAACAAAGTGAGCAGAACAAATATTTCAAGGCGACCTGCGATCATGTAAAAACAAAGCACCAGTTTCCCAATAGGATGAATAAAATTGTAACTCTGGGTGGGGCCAACGGCGCCAAATCCAGGGCCGACACTGGAGAGCGAGGCCACCACACTACTGGCCGCCGATTCACCATCCATTCCGAACATTGTCATTATATAAACACCAAAAATGTAGAGTAAAAAGTAGGTACAGAAAAAGATAAACACCGAACTGAGAACTCGACGAGAGATGGTTTGTTTTCCTAATTTCGTACTGACCACCTCTTGCGGATGCAAGGTTAAACGCAACTCTTGCACGCAACGTTTGATCACGATCAGAACACGAGAGACCTTTAAGCCACCCGCAGTCGAGCCAGCACACCCACCAATAAACATACAGATAAAAAGCAAATACTTGCCTAGCAAAGGGTAAGTGTCAAAGTCGGCCGTCATTAAACCTGTGGTTGTAGTAACGGCAACCGTTTGAAAGAATGCGTCGCGCAGATCCTCGGCCCAGGTCTCAATCGAGTAGTTAGTGGTGGTGAGAAAAATCACCATCGCCACCACAAAGTTAAGAAGTACAAAAAACTGCACCTCGACACTGGTGAAGAGTTTTTGAAACTTGCCACGAAGAAGTCCGTAATAGAGTCCAAAATTGATTCCTCCGGCCATCATAAAGAAGATAATTATCCATTCGGCCAAAGGGTTTTCAAAGGCTCCCACACTGGCTGCCTTGGTAGAGAAGCCACCTGTAGACAATGTAGAGAAGGCATGGCAGACGGCATCGAACATTTCCATGCCGCTTACGTAGAGGAGCGCCGTACAGCTTGCGGTAAAAAACATATAAACCCACCACAGGCGTAACGCTGTTTGTTTGATCCGTGGTTTCAACCCTTCTGTGATGGGACCGGCCACCTCGGTCTTGAATAAGTGTTTTCCTCCAAGGCCCATTTGCGGAAAGATGGCGACAAACAGCACCACGATCCCCATGCCTCCAATCCAGTGTAAAAGAACTCGCCACAAATGAGTGGCTCGAGACAGTCCCTCGATGTCATTGATGACGGTCGCTCCAGTGGTCGTCAGTCCCGAGATGGCTTCAAATGTGGAGGCTGTTAATTCTGGTATCGAATTATCAAAATAAAAGGGCAATCCACTCAAGAAGCCGGATCCGACCCAGCCGATCGCCACAATTCCAAAAGCTTCTTTACGTGATATGGATAGAATATTGACCTTCATCTTATGAGCAAAGTAACGCAATAAAATACCCGAACCGATGGAAATCAAGATCGCCATCATATAAGCATTCAATGACTCTTGGGAGTTGTCATAGTAGGCCATGGCCAGCGGTGCCAGCATGAAGAAAGATAGAATGATGAACAACTGGCCAACATAGTAGGCCACAATTCTTTTTTGCAAGGACTCTTCCCTATTTTAATTTCTTGAACGTATGCTCAAGAGCTTTCAGTTCCTTTTTCTTTAACACAATGATAATACTGTCCCCAGCAAACAAATCGGTGTCGCCGTCTCCAAAATAAAATTCTTCATTGCGTGATATTCCCACTAGGTAACATCCAGGAGGAATCGTTAAATCGCGAATCTTCAAATTCTTTGTGCTGATCGTATGGGAAACTTGAAACTCCCCCACCAAATAGTCCGTGTCTGGTATCGGTGATTCGGTGAGGACGACTTGGTTTGGAAAATATTTGTTCACAGCTTTAGAAATCAATTCGTGGGGACTGGCGGTTCCTTTGATTCCCAAGTGTTCGTAGACGTGGGCGTAGCCCGGCCGATGCACCAAGGAGAAGGTGTTATTGACTCCAATTTCTTGGGACACTAGAGATGACATTAAATTCACCTCATCAGCACGTGTCACCGCCAAAATATAATCGGCCATCTCCACATGTTCTTCCTGCAACAAGGCCAAGCTGGTCCCGTCGCCGTGAACAATGGTAGCGTGATCAAGGTTGTCGGCGAGAAATTCACAGCGTCGACGATCGACGTCGATCAAAGTCAGTCGGTTCTCCACCTCTTGTAGAGATTTGGCCAGTTGATAACCAACATCTCCACCACCGATAATCACAGCTTTTTTACCTGGAATTTGTACTAAACGGCGCATGGCAATGGGAAGTTTTTCTAATTTTGAAGCCAATAAAATCTTGTCGCCATTGTATAAATGAGCCAAGTCAAGGGTGCGGCGAAGCTCTCCGTCCCGAAAAACGCCAATGATTTTCGCATTTTTCTTTCCTAAATCCACATCGCTGCCGGCTTTTTCTAAAAATCGACAGTCTTCATTCACTTCAACCATGGCAACAGAAATAGAGTTGGACGAGAAGTTTTCAACATAAGCCATCTCAATTTGTCGCACCAGCCGCAGAAGTTCAGCGCTGACTAGACGAGAGGCGCATACAATGGCAAAACTCCCCAGAACACCCCGCTCAATCCCCCCTTTGGTTTTGAAGAACTCAGGGGCATCGACCCGGGCCACAGTTCGTTTGGCTCCCATGGCGCTGGCCAATGAAGTGATTACAAGATTGGTGTCATCGTGACTGGTGACCCCTACCACAAGATCAGCGTCTTGTACTTTCACTTCAGTAAGAGTTTTGCGAAAGGTCCCATTGCCTAGCATGGTCATGACATCAGTCTTCTCTTCGACGCGTTCCAAAGCTTTGGCATTGGTATCAACGATGATCACATCTTCCGATCTTTGCGATAGATCTTTTGCCAAATAACTTCCAACGTCGCCGGCGCCAACAATCACGATCTTCATTTTGTACCTTCCTCAGTGACAAGTGGAGAAACATTTACGACCTGCTCATTGTCGAGAATAACTTTTTTCAAAAGCGAGTTGGCTACAAAATCATTCAAGAAAATGCTGCCAAGAATGGTTGTTAAAAACAATTGCGCCAAATCTGGGAACTCTTTAGCCAAAGAAAGAGCAATAGCCACAGCGATTAAGTCTTGCCCAAGCAAGCCTTGCCCAAGACGAGTCAGTTTTCTACGAGTGAGTTTGCGGTGGATGGGCTGAGCCAATCCGGAGAAAACCAAGGCTCTCACCAAAAAGTAAACGGCTGGCAATAACCAAGCTCTATTGATTTCGGGGTTCCAAGAGGCGCCTCCAATAATGAGCAACATAACAAAAATGGGTTCTTCCACTCGCACCAGATTTTCTTTAAGGACTTCAGCATAACTAGAAAATACGCTGATGGTAAGTCCCGTTAGAAAACAAACAAAGAGAGAGGATACATTGAGGATGGCGCCAATGCCTGCGGCAAAAATAATTGCACCCAAGGCGGCCAGCATAATTCTATTTTGATTGGATTGTCGGCCAATAAACAAAGAGAAAAGAATTCCGCAAATAAAGCCAGAAAACATGCTGGCAATGATCCACTCCCCCAGTGAGATATTGAGTTCAGTGGCCGAAAGGTCGGCTCGCGCCATCGCCAGGCAAAAACCCAATAAGCTGATCGCGACAAATTGCAATGAGGGAGCAAAAATGCTCAAACCACGCGAAATTTCTGTAGTGGTTTTATTGAACTTAGAAACCATTCCTAAACTAAGAAGTGAAGCTGAACAGGCCGTCGCACTGGTCCCGACAGCAAACCACAATTGGTTGCGATTAACCTCCATTGGAATCGAAAAATGACTCGCCAAACCTTCGAGCCCTCTGAGCTGGTAATAATTGAGATTGAGATTCATCGCAGTGAAATCGATGGCATAAGGAGCAACCAAGAAAATAGCAACAGTCATGGCAATAAATGTCGCAATTCCTAAAAGGGTTCCTCCGACAAAACTACGCTTGTATTGCATCAGACGTTTAAAGCGAAGGCCGAGTAAAAATCCAGCAAGACCCGTCATCAAATCAGTCATCGGTTCCAATTTATAAAGCAAATCTTCTGAAAGAATTCCAACACCCATGGAAGAGCCAAAAAGCAACCCCAATAAAACATAAAGCATCCCTGAAAATATAAAATGAGGGGTGTCGAACCGACGAAGAAATCGACCGATTATAAAGCTGAAAACCAGTAGAACGGTGAGAATTGTGGTGCTTGTCATGGTGCGTCCTTAGCTTCTAGTGTACTCTTTATCCTTGAGTCAAGCAAAGTCGTACCCTACTTTTGCACCATTATATTGATAAGGTATTGAGCATGAAATGGAAGACCATTCAAAAGTACAGTAAAAGAGCTGGTAAAGAAGTCCTTGCGATCAGTGAAGCGGTTTTTTTAACTATGAAAGACCCTAAAGTCTCGCTCCGCCAAAAGACTATGTTGCTTGGTTCTTTGGCTTACTTGTTGATGCCTTTGGATGCTCTCCCCGACTTTTTGCCAGGTGGATATGCCGATGACATAGGAGTTCTGTTGGCTTCTTTGGCTTCTGTGGGAAAAGTTGGTAAACAACATCTGGAAGAATGCCGATTAAAACATGGGCTGATCATCGAATTGGACAACAACGAGGAAACCAATTGAAGCTATTGAAACGACCACGACGAAATAGAAAAAACTCACTCTTGCGACATTGGCGACAAGACACGGAACTGAGTCGAAAAGACTTTGTTTACCCACTGTTCATTGTCGATGGTAAAAATCAAAAACAAGAGATCGGTTCAATGCCGGGGCAGTACCGTTGGTCGGTTGACCAGGTCTTGCAGGTCTGTGAACAAACCTTGCAAAAAGGTGTGGGTGCTGTGGCTCTGTTTCCATCCATTGAAGAGTCTTTGAAAAACTCCCAGGCCACTGAAGCTTTGAATCCCAACAATTTAAATTGCAAAGCGATCAAAGAAATTAAAAAACGTTTTCCTGAGCTCATGGTTGTTACTGACATTGCTCTCGACCCTTACTCCAGTGATGGACACGATGGGTTGGTCAAAGAAGGAGTGATCCTGAATGACGAAACTGTTGAAATTTTGGCAAAGATGGCGGTTCTTCACGCCGACTCCGGAGCCGACATTATTGCTCCCAGCGATATGATGGATGGTCGAGTCTTAGCGATTCGCGAAGCATTGGATTCTGCCAATTACACAGACTGCGGGATTATCTCTTATGCAGCCAAGTATGCCTCGGCCTTTTATGGTCCATTCAGAGAAGCTTTAGACTCGGCTCCGAAAGCCGGTGATAAAAAAACTTACCAAATGTCTCCGGGCAGCAAACGCGAAGCTTTGCTAGAAGCCGATGCGGATGCTGAAGAAGGCGCTGACATTCTTATGGTGAAGCCAGCCCTTCCCTACTTGGATATCATTACCGATCTCAAAAATCACAGCCACTTACCTATTGCCGCTTACAATGTGAGTGGCGAATACGCCATGATCATGGCGGCGGTTGAAAAAGGTTGGTTGAATCAAGAAAAAGCCATTGGCGAAGCTCTAACCAGTATCAAAAGAGCCGGAGCCGACTTGATCTTTACTTATTTCGCCCTGCACGATTACGACTCGTAGAAAAAATCCAGCCCTTGATCCTGGTGACAGAATTCACTGAATTTAATGTAATAAATATGTGAAGTTCTTCTTTTTAACAGTGCTTATTTCTTTCATGGGTTTGAGCCTGTCCAAGGCCCCAATTCACCTGACTAAGCCCGGCACCTTTTTTTATATACTCGACAAAAAGAAACTCCCCAGTGGCAACTACAAGTTATATGTTGAGGAGTTGACTCACCTTAAGGCCCATAAATTTCGTTACTGGATCGACTACGACCATGATGACCCGGCCTTTGAACTTTATGACAACTCTTGGTTTGATCGCTTTTTAAAACCGACAGGCGAGGCCGATGCCGCCTATGTGGGGCGATTGGTGCAAGAAAAACCGGTGCAACTAAATGCTTCCCAGTTTTGGAAAATTCGATCGCGCCCCCACCTTTATAAATACTACCCAACCAATGATCAAGTGCCGCGAACCAACTTGCATAAACCGGTGAAGGCCACCGACTTTCTTCAGTGTGTCCCCTCGAAAGAACCACCACAGCACAAAAATGGTAACCCCTGTGACGACCGTGGCGAGGCGGTGCAACTGCCTCCGTTTATGTGGGTCGCCATTGAAGAAGCTTTGACTCAAGACCCGGAACTCAAGGTCTATTATGACAACGGCATCATCACTCCCCCTATGATTGCGGCTGCGGCTCATTTGGAAACTCGTTTTTCTCCCCTTGTTGAAAATGAAGCCGAGAAACGGCTTTGTGAACAAGGTCAGTGCACGCCTTATAAATGGGGAAAGGGACCAGGGCAAATTGGAGACTCGGAATCGGTGAGCTTGTGGAACATTCACTGGGAGCCGCCGAAGGATCACAACATGAAGTTTGTTAGAAACTTTGAGGCGATCACACGCAAAGTTTTAGGGTCCTGTGGGTTAGAGGAAGGAATTTCAAAAAAATGTGTCAAGAAATATAGAAAACATATGCAGAACTGTCGCCTCTATGAAAAACTAAACAATTCAACCAGTCACTCCTTTTGCTTCAAGCCGGCTTTTAAGATGTTCGCCCATAAAATGAAAAACGCATTTTCTGCCAAGAGCATCGTTTGGGAGCAAAAATATGCTGACAAAAAAATCCAACTGCAGAAAAGACCGATTTACAAGATTATCGAAGACGTAGCAAAAGGCGATAAAAATCTATGGTTCGCCACCTCAGCACGATTACGGGCAGGCTACATCAATCGTGGAGCGATGGTGAACTTAAGCTTGCAAGAATGCATTAATCACCCCAATTCAATCCAATGCAGTTATGGAAACCTTGCCAACCAAGTCAGTCGCCGGCCGAGTTCTGAAAAACGACTGGGCACTCCCCCTAAATATTTAGGAGCGCAGATTCTCAAGGGTGAGTTTATCAATCGCTGCCATGTCTGGTACTTCGCCGGTCTCTGCGGCCCGGTACGAGAAGATTCCCTTCTCGATCAATACACTCAAATTTATCAAAAAACAGTAGGGCCAATACCACCCGTCTCTGCAAAAGCTATTTAAGAAAGGAAACTTAGTCCATTTCTCAGGTTTGCGCATAAACATCGAGACTAAGAAATTCGTGCGCTTATAGACTTAATTATTCAGAATCGATAGGAATCGACCATTTAAAGAGATTTTTGTAGCTCGGTTTGCTATTGCTGGCTGGCTTTCTCTTTGTATCCACTTGTTTGTCTTCATAGATATAGACCAGAGTTCCCTTCTTAGGGTATCCGTGGATTTGTGATAAAAAGTAAAAGCCTCCAGAACTCTGGCACTCTTTTTTCTCGTCGTATTTCGAGACTTCATGCCCGTAACGATCCGGTGCTGTGATATCAAGTTTTAAAACAGCTCCAGCGGTACAGCTACCAAAAGCGTTGAATTGGGTGATGGGTTCAAATTCACCGGTAGGAATTTTCTCAAACTTCACCTGTTTGTTGATCACCGATTTCACTTCTTTTCTTTTACGATCAATTAAAATGTACGAAGTCGCGTTCATTTTTTTGAAACCATCATGGTAAGCTTTCACAGCCTTCATCACATAATTGTTTGAAGGACCACGCGCTTTTCCGTATTTTCCCTGAAAGAAGGTTTTGGGTAAATTCATGGAATAGCGGTAACGACCCTTTTTACATTTCGCTACCGATTTCTTGCGATCAATTTCGATATAGATAACGGTTTGCCCGGGCGCACAGTTGCCGAACAAATCCATTTGGACATTGCGACCACCCTCTTCGTAGTAGAGATCGCCCGACGTTTCGATCGAAACCACGGGATGCTTTTTAGAGAATTCAGTTGGCTTCTCACTAACTGAATCGTTAGAAGCGCAACCGACGAATAATGCCAATAGAGTGATAAATAGAACCTTCTTCATGGTCATTAGTTTATCCTAAAATCCTCAGTTTTTGGCGCTCCACTGGAGGTTTTCGGACCTAAGGGCCTTGATAAACCGACAAAAGCCCTGGGCCTGTGTCATTAAGAGATCGGTCATCACAGGGTCGGTCACTTTCCCCTCTTTTAGGACCCCAAAAATATTGGTAAGAAAGACTCGGTCTGGATAGATAAAGGCGTTTCGGTAACCGAAAACCTGCTGCAAATGCTCGACTGGGCGAAGCCCACCAAAGCGTCCACCGAGGCCGATAAAAGCCGTCGGACGATGCTCAAAAGAGTCGGGGTACTTCCAATGATCGATAAAGTATTTAAGAGCTCCAGGGTAGGACCCATTGTACTCGGGCACGATCACAACCAGTCCATCTGTTTGCAAAAGTTCATCAATGGCTTCACTCAAGGCTGCTGGCTTTTCACCGTCGCCATAACTTCCGGTTTTGACATCATCCAACCCCACATCCGTGAGTTGCATGATTTTCACTTCTTGCTCTTCACTTTCATAGAAGGGCTTGATGAATTCGGCGATCTGGGCGCTGCGAGAATTGGGGCGATTGGTTCCAACCAATAGATGAATCATTGTTATGTATCCTTTTTAAGTGCGATGAATCAATGAGTGAACAGGGACTTCGAGCTTGTCGCGGCCTTTTAAAAAATCCAGCTCCACAAAAAATAAGCAACCACTGACTTCGGCTCCTAACTTATTGATGAGGTTACAGGTGGCAGCGGCGGTGCCGCCGGTGGCAAGAACGTCATCAAGCACAAGAACTTTTTCACCTTTTTGTAAGCTTGCGGGTAGCATCTCGATGGTGTCTGTCCCATATTCCAAATCGTAGGTTTCTTGAACCACCTCGCCGGGCAATTTGCCTTTTTTGCGAACCATAACGAAGCCTTTCTCTAAGTGCAGGGCGAGGGCTGATCCCAAAATAAATCCGCGGGATTCAATGGCCGCAATCTTGTTGAACTCAAACTCTTGACTGGCTTTCGCCAAATGTTGAATGAGGGTTTTGAAATTTCCTGGCGACTCCAGCAAAGGGGAAATATCTAAAAATTCAATTCCCGGTTTTGGAAAGTCTGGAACAACTCGTAATTCGTTTTCTAGTGACATAAAAAAATCCTTAGCTAATTTTAGCGCCTTTTTTAATTGAGATTCGTTTGGCTTTTGCTCGCATACTAGCAAACTGTTGAGACGACACCATGCCTTTACCACTCGCTTTGCTCGCCATTTCATTCATCTGTTTTACCCGCTCACGACTGGGTGGATGGGTGCTCATGGCGTCGGCGAAGGATGCCATCATGCCTGCTCCACTCTTGCGATCCTCTTCCATCTTTAAAAGTTTAGAGTAGAATAGTCCCACATGGTTTTTGTCGTAACCGGCACGAGTGGATGTGCGAAATCCGATTCGGTCGGCCTCCATTTCATCTTCGCGAGAGTTGGCAAGAAATCCGTACTTTTGAATCAAAAGCCCGCCGAGAGCTCCGGCGCCGCCACCATAAGCCGCGGCTTTGGCAAGGCACTTTTTATCTTTCGGTGGGCATACCAGCTTGCCGACTCCAAAGCCTACTAGGGCGCCACCCAAGCCGCCCCCTAAAGCGTACAACCAACTTTTCTTTTGTTCTTGTTTAGCTTGAAACAATCTTTCTGCCGAATGTCGAGCCTTCACATGTCCGACCTCATGACCAATCACTCCGGCCAACTCGGCTTCACTGTCGGCCATGGCGATCAGGGGTGTGGTTACAAAAACGGTTCCGGCCGGTAATGCAAAAGCATTCACATAATTCACATCGACGACCGAGAATGTGTAATTGTAAGGTTGACCCACCAAATTGTTTTTGCGAACAATGTTTTGGCCAAGATTCGAGACATAAGATTGCAATTGAGGGTCATTCAACTTCGGATAATCTTTTCGCATTTTAGGTAAGACTTCTTGAGTCATTCTTTTCTCTTCTGCCACCGTCAGCGCAGCCGCTTGTCCGCTGTTGTCCCCTTCTCGATATCGAGTTTTAGGGGCCGTGGTACAGGCCGCCATAAGCAATGGCATGGCTTTTAGGAATGTGCGCCGGCCCGATTGGGTTGCCACCAATTGTTTCAATTCTTGTTCAAGGCCCTGCAAATAATATTGCACGTCTTTTTCCATATCTCACCTCGCAAAAGCTCACTAAGGCTATCATAAGTTGCCCCTCTAAGAAGTCTTATATATGATGCATAATCGGCCATTTTTGCAGACTGGGGGGTCTTAAAATGCTTCAAATTGCTCTATTTTTAGCCTTTCTTTCTGCCGAGTCAGCGAAACCACAAGACCCGGCAAAATTGAATTGGGAAACATGGCGCCAGAAGACTCTACAGGAAGCTCTCACATCGCCAACATCGTTTTTAAATGCCTATGCTTTACAGCAAGCTGAGTCTGGGGAAACTCTATATTTAGAAGCTGGAGCGACAAAGGAGACTACACGCTGGGTCAAGCAAGCGCCGCCTAAACCCTATGCTCAGGCCGCCCATATGGGAGCTCAAATTCGCCTGCAAGTGAACCAACAAACCAAAGCCTATTTGAACAATGAGCCAGAACATCGGCGCTATGATTTCAAAACTCCCAGTGGAATAGTGGCCGAAGTGGTCTATGGCAAACGAAACAAGAAAATGTGGACCTACTTGTATGATCCGAAACAAATAGAACAGTTCACCGGATTTGAGTTTTATAAATACAACCCTAAAGCGGTGGTCCACGGTGTCTTTAAAAAGCAAAAGTCTCGCTTTATTAGCTATAAAACGGTTCAAGGTGATCCGACACGTGTCAACCACGTAGGAAATGTCAGTTTTCATGCGAACGGCAAGGATTTCTATTTGCCGGCCTACAACTGGCAACCACAAACAGAGACCAAGGATTACATTGCGTTGATATTCACTGACGAGACAAAAGGAAAAGAAACCTATCCCGGAGGTCGAGAGTTGGTGATCGACATGCCCAATGGACTTGTTGATGGGGTGAAAATGGTTTTAGACTTCAATAAAACCCTAAACTTTTACTGTGCTCACTCCCCTTTCTGGCATTGTCCCGTGGGATTACAGAAGCATATTAAAACCAAACTGAAGGCTGGCGAGAAACTGCCAAAAAAGAAGATCATGTGATGGTTTAAGAGGCCTCTTCGTCATCGCTGTAATGTGAAAAATCGACCAATTCTAAATCGAAATTGCTTTGTGAAGCATCTAAGAAGGCGTCATCGATCGACATAGAGTCTGAAAACTCAATCTCAGTGACCATGGTGTCTTCTTGGGTGGTGTCGAGATCTTCGAATATTTGCAGAATATTGCCTTTGGAGTTTTTTCGTAACTTTGCTGTGCGTTCAATATCGATCGCCAAACGAAAGTGACTGGCTAGAACTTCAAACAGGGCGTCGCGGTTCAAAACCAAGAAGGTGCAAGCTGTTTCACAGAGAACCGTTGCCGTGCGAGTTTCTCGGTACATGGCCGCCACTTCACCAAAGTGATTGCCCTCGGCCAAACTGGTAACGGGAATTCCGTCTTTCACAATCGAGACAGAGCCTTGTAGGATGAAGTAAAAATCTCCACTGGTATCACCTTGTTCGATCACCACTTGTTCTCGTCCATATTTTTCAATGCGGCACTTGGAGATGAAAAACTGCATCACATCGGTTGGTAGAGTGCGAAACAACGCGTTGGCAGACAGAGTTTGGTTGAGAATCAAACGTGACTTCAGACCTTTAAAAGCTTCAAAACTCTCTGGACTTTTGGTGTCCACGATTTTGCTGGCATCAATTTTTAAAACCCAAGATTCCTCTTGCACCTTTACATCGGCATTGCGGACTTTATCAAAGATGGCAGCACTCTCTCCGAACACAGAGAGCGGTCCCAAGCTGGCTAAACATGCATTGTCTCGGAAGACACCCACCTCGCCAGCAAGCAGTACAAAGAACTCTGTGCTCTTCGTGCCCTTTTGGATCAGAGTGACATTGCTTTCCACTTTTTCCAATCGAGATTCTTTTAAGATCGATTCTGCAACGGCGCGGTCACACTTTAGAAACAAGGTGGTTTTTTGAATCAAGGCGACCAGACGCTCAGTTGAAAAGTAAGCTTCGTTCAATCTTTTTGCTTTAGGGGTTTTCGAATGTCCTGCGGGTGATCCGTGAATCACCTGAAAGAAGTCCTCAGAATTCTTCATGACGCCCTGGTTTGCTAGGTACGTTAGCATCTCCAAACATTTATCAATACTGAAATGGAGTTTCTTATCGTGGAGAAATAAAAAAATCTCTCGCAAAGAAAGATGGCCATTGATTTGCTTTAAAAAATAAAACGTCTCTTCACCGACCGGAAAAGAATCTTTGCCAGCGAAGTGAACGACAGCTATGCCACCGCCTTCTTCCAGTTTGAATTTTTCTAATTTTGGAATAAAGTTTTCTAAGCGTCCCACGGGCTAAGTTTACCACGACTGTGAAAAGCCGCGGTAGTCACTCCTCTCATTAAGTCTAGGCTGTTTTTTTCAGTTCAACGGGTTGTTGTCCTTGGATATGGTAAAGAGTCTGGGTTGGGAAGGCCATATCCAACTGAGCTTCTCCGAATTTTCGCAAAATCTTTAGATTGACTTCGGTCTGGGTGTCGACCACAGAGGCCTCTTTTTTAATATAATAAATTAACGATACGCCCAAGGCGAAATCTCCAAACGAACCAAACCAGGCGTAGTGATTGTCTTCGATGGCGTCGGTCTCGCTTACGATTTGCCGTAATATTGTGAGAGACTGCTCGATCTGATCGGCCGTCGTATCGTAAGTGAGACCCAAGTCGACTTGCACTTTACGAGTTGGCTCTGAGCTGACGTTGATGACGGCATTGTCGGTAAACTGGGAGTTTGGGATGGTTACGATTCTTCCTTCAAGCGTTTTTATACGTGTGCTGCGAGTTCCAATCTCTTGCACAATTCCATCAATGCCATTGACCTGGACCCGGTCGGTGACTTTGAAAGGCTTGTCCACAAAGATAGTGACGCTTCCAAAAAGATTGGAAACTGTATCTTGTGCTGCCAAAGCAAAAGCCAAACCGCCAATACCGAGGCCAGCTAACACAGCTCCGACATCGTATCCGGCGTTGTCGACGCCAATGATTACGGCCACTGTCCAGATAATAGAGCGAATGCCCCGTCTTGCTATGGGGAGCAGCTGATCATCCATATCGGTTTCTGTTTTTTGCGTTAAAGGCACCACGAACTCTTGAAACAATCGCACAAAAATTCGATCCACCACCCAAGCGCAACTCAAGGTTAATACAAAGAAGAATCCAACATTTACAATTTTACTGACGAAGCTGGGCCAGCTCAAAAGATCAAACGCCAGCCAAGCTCCACCCAGGGAAATCATCAAGCCCAAGGGGGCCTCTAAAAGCTCAAAGGCAATATCATCTAACTTGTTCTCGGTCTTGCCCACGAAACTTTTTAAGCTGCGACTGATAAGGCTACTTAAGAGTTTTGTGAAAAGCAAAACTCCAAGTATGAGAGATAGGGAGATCAACCATTCACTAATGGTGTTCCCCCAATAAGTTTTATGTAGAATTTGTTGAGTGGATTCAAAGTTCATGCTCGCTCCAAGAAGTTGAAAAATTCAACTCCTTATCGGTACTTACCAGAATCTATTTAAGTTTTATCAAGGGAAATTAGTTGGCTTTTTTGTCTTCTTTGATAAGCGTGAACCCGGCCTTTTGTGCCTTACGAAGGTCTTGGTGCCGAATCTCAAATGTGTTCAACATCCCGGTGTCGGCACCACAGGACTGAATGCGCATCAGTCCGTCGTTTCGTTTCTCAGAAGAAAGGATCTTCACACCAGGGAGCTCTTCCTTGGCCATGTCCTCTAAGGAGACCCCAGCTCGCATCCCACACTGCTGAGAACCGTCGGCCTTCCCGACTCGTAGGCTGCCTAGGTTTTCTTCTTCATAGCCCGAGGGTGGCTTTGGATCCACTTTCTCTAAGACCTCTTTTCCATCACGTCGGCAATGACCTGTGCTGCAGGCCACGGCGATTAAAGCCATGCACCAAATAAGACTTCTAAAGGCTTTATTTTGCGACACTATTTCCGCTCCATAGAAAAGGGTTGTCGGGTTTGTCTTTTAGATCCAAACGATAGATATTGGCATCGTTAGAAACAATATAAATTTCTTCTTTCTCAAGGTCTACAGTTGGTCGCGCAAACAGACCAAGGCCTGGCGCAAAAGAGGCCACCTGCTTTAAGTCTTTTTTGGTGCGAACGACCAAATCCCCTTCGGTCTCTCCGTAGACGATGTAATCACCAATGGCTACCATCTGTGTCGGTAGTCCTTTAATATTTACAACCTTGCGGATCAATTTACCCGATCCCGCATCCAAAAGGTGGATCTCTCCATTGAGTGTGGGATAATAAATCAGGCCGTTGTCAACGAGGACCGAGTAGTAGCCACCGAAATCGTGTCGCCACTGGATGGAACCATTGTTTTTGTTTAAGCAATAGAGAGCATTGGCAAAACTGCTGACGAGAAGGCAAGAACCGTTGACGACAGCCGTGGCATCGACGTCGTTAAACTTCTTGTCGTCCCCTATTCGCTTGCTCCAAAGTTGGCGGCCGTTTTGCGCATTGATTGCAGCAAAACTACCATCACTAAAGCCGAGGTAAAGAACGCCGCTTTCATAGGTCGGCGACGTTTGTCCGCGTACAGTCATATTGGACTTTGCGGCATTGGTTTTCACCCACAGCGACTCACCAGAGTTTTTATTAAACGCATAAAGAGTGTTGTTGCCCGTGACATGATAGACTAGCTGTCCTTGCACCAAAGGCTTCGACAAAGACTCGGAGTTTAGAGTGTAATCCCATAGAATGGTTCCGGAATTCACATCCACGCAGTAAAACTTTCCGTTGTTGGCTCCAAAATAAAGTTTGTTGCCATCAAGGGCTGCTCCCCCTTCAACACCATCAGCAAATCCAATCGACCAGAGCTCGTGACCCGAGTCGCGACGAAAAGCTTTGATTCCATCCACCGCATTGCCTTGAATGACCAAAGACTCTGTCACCAAGGGTGGCATCCGATTGAGATGCCGATATTTATAGTGGGGTTTTAACAATGTGGTGCGCGACCATTGGCGAGACAAGTGAGGGGCTCCCCAACTTGGGCTCGCCAAGAGCAGAATAAGGCAGAGTAAAATAAGTTTCATGAAGCCTGATCTTTTTGGTTTTCTTTAGCTTGGGCCTTTTCGTCGGGCGTGGGCTCGTTTTCGACTTTGCTTTTGAATTTCAAAAAGCGAAGGTAACGTTTAGCACTAAAACCTTCGGCAGAGTTTGGGTCGTCTTCTTGTAAGCGAGTGAACCACTGCTTGGCCTCTTCCATACGACCGATCTTTTGCAGGCAAACACCCAACTTCAATTGAGATTGCTGTGCGATAAAGCTTTTAGAATTCGCCACAACCTGCCAATAAGAGATGGCTTTTTCACAATCGTTGGAGCTAGCATAAAGATCACCGGCGCGCATTTGCATCACGTAGTATAAGATGTTCTTGCGGCCCCATTGTTCAATCACCTGATCCAGAGTTTCAGCCCCCTCGGCCGCCTTGCCGTACTCGTCGTAAATGGAGGACAGTGTAAGAGCGGCTTCACCACTGGCATTGCTACCAGCATGTTCTTTTACGAAGGCCGCTAGTTGTTTTGTGACCTCAGGATAGTCTTTTTGCAGATCTCCTGTCGGCATGACCAAGTCCTGTTTCTTTTCTTGTTTTTCATCTTTTAATTTTTGCTCTTTCTTTGGATTTTTCTTTTCTTCTTCGGCGGCTTTGGCCTCGTCGAATTGAGTTTTCTTTTTGTCGTAAACTTTTGTGATTTTATAAAGCTCAGTGAAAGCTGACATTTCGGCTTTTTTGCTTTGGTAGTTTACGAACGACCAAACTCCGCCGCCGACGATACAGGCGATAAAGAGACCGAGTAAAAGTTTGAAGTTATTCTCGATTATTTTCGAGGCTCGAGTAGCAAATTCAAGAATATCAAATTCGTTGTTCTTTTGGCTCACTGGCAGCTCCTTATAGGGTCTGAATTCACAAAGTCATAGAAAAGTGCGAAATGGCAGAAAAGTCAATAATCCATGAGCTTTAGCGAAAAAGGTACGTCATTCCATAATG
>CBDUOS010000063.1:0-17436 GCA_965368905.1 uncultured Bdellovibrionales bacterium
GACAGTGCTTTCGCCCGAGCGATGCTTGATGTGGAGGATGCCTCGATCGACCTCAATGATGAACAGGCGACAGTCGAGCACCTACTCAGTGATAGCAAGTACAGTGGAAATTACGAGCTCGCGGTCTGGGAGATGTCGAACACTTTCTTACACGAGATGCTCCACGTGCTGGGCATTGATCACGCTCATGATTCCGGAGAAAACATGGACAAAGATGCTGTCTACGGTTGTGCCGGCGCCTGTTCCCCACCTCAAGTGATGGGGGTCAGACCAGAAGAGGGTTGTCAGTTTTGTGTGGATGTGAAAGTCGATGGTCAGAGTTCAGACTTCGCAAAAAACAAATGCGACAAGCAGGACAACTACCTGGATCAACAACTGCAACAGGCTGACTACGGAGGTGGCAACTAGGTCCAGCTAACTCTTACAGATGAGGCGAATGGCCTTGGCGATTTGTTTCACTGATTTTGATTCTTGCATCGATTTTCTTTTGATGATGAAAACTTCGGTGAAACAGCTTGATTTTGCTCCCGGTGACTTTTTTCGAACCAATTGGTATTCCTTTTTCATTCTTTTGTTATGTTCATTAACGATAAAGCAGGGAAAGTACCCAGCGACTCGACCCTGTCGGCAAAGTTCAAGAGCTGATTCCATTAGGGTGACTTGATATTTAATGTTTCGCTCGTAGGCGTGATCGGGCCAGCCGTCAAGACCGCGAATTTTTGTTGGTACACCCTGCAATGGCATAATAGGAGTCACAAATGGAATGTTTGGTTGTTCAATATTCTTGAATGAGCCCTTTTTCACAAAGACTCCCATTTCAACGGATGTTACTTTTAAAAAATTAAGTTGTGGGCTGGCGATCGGCATATAACTAATTCCAACGTCAATTTCACCCTCAAGAATATAACGTTCAATTTCTCCCGGTAGAAGCTCATGCAGCTCTAAAGGTCGATCATCCCATTTCAATGTTTTAAGGAAAGTTAAAAAGTAGGTGGAGAAAACCTCAAATGTGCCAATTCGCAATGGTCTCACGACTTTGTTTTGACTCTGTAATTGGGTTCTCAGACCATTGAGGCCTTCAATGATCTTGGGGGCTTCGCGAAGTAGGGTCTTTCCCTCATCGGTTAAGACGCTGCGTCGACCTTCTCGCATCCATAGTTCAACTCCCATCTCTTCTTCTAGCACTTTCATGGCTTTTGAAAGGGCCGGAGGGGTGATCGAAAGCAGCTCTGATGCTTCACGTAAGCTCTCGCTCTGGGCCAAGGTTAAAAAGTATTGAAGGCGGTTCAAGTCCATATACTTTTAGTTAACATAAGATAAGTATTATTCAATATTATTTTAGTATTATTTTGGCGATAAAGGATTGGAAAGGGGGGTCTTATGAAAAGATTCTTAGTGTCTATAATAATACAAGTGATAACAACAACGACTTTTGCTTATGAAGCCCATGAGTGGGGGACCTTTACGTCTCTGGTTGGGGCCAACGGTCAAACTCAAGATGGTATGTACCATGAAGACGAGGAACTTCCAGATTTCGTCCACGGTTTTGGAGAGACTCAACTCTTTCCCAATCCATTTCCCGACTTTGGAGATTGTAACAATTTAAAGGTCTGTTTTAATCCTCAAGTGTTTAGTAACAATGTAATTTCTCAAAAAATGGAAACACCGGTGATCTATTTTTACGGGAATCAAGTTGAAAGGGTGCAAGTGAATGTTGATTTTCCCGAAGGGATTATTACAGAGACTTTTCCTGCGCCGACTTCAAGTTCTCCACAAAATAGTGAGGATCTAGTGATTGCCGACGGGAAGGCCCAGTTTGATATTGAGATTATGCCAATGACAGGTGTGCAACCACCGAATGTCGAAAATGGAAATATTTATGGTCATGCTCGAAATGTGAATAGCACAATGATTCGCAGCAACCAAGAGTATGAGAAATTCATTTTTTACCGAGGACTCGGTCGTTTTTATCCTCGACTCCATATTTCTTCAGAAGACGATAATCTTTCAGTGATTGTTGACGACCAGTTTAAACCTCACAATGCATTTCTTGTTTTCAAAAGGGAGGGGCAATTGCCGTCACTGATGTCACTGATGGATTCAAGTTCGCCTGTGACGCCACAGCAAATTGCCTTTAACTTACATCGATACGTAATTGATGGCGATACGATCTCTGGTTTAAAAGGTGAGCATCCTGCTTCGGACTATGTTTCATTCGGGGGAAATGCTTTTGACAGGTTGACGGAGTCCTTGCAGCAAGCGGGGCTTAAAAAGGATGAGGCGCAAGCCATGGTGGCTACTTGGGAGAATGGTTATTTCCACACACCCGGGTTACGTATGCTCTATATTCTGCCAAAACACGAGGTGGATGACATCCTACCCTTGAAAATGACACCCGCACCACAAGAACTCGAACGCGTCTTTGTCGCTCGAATTGAACTGATGCTGGAAGTTGAAGAGTTAGAGCTAGTGACTCAAATCATGGAGCAGAAGCTAAACTTTGATATTCAATCTCAAGGGCGAATGGCCGAGCCGCGATTGCGTCGTGCTAGACAAGTCTACCAAGAACAGCACATGAAAATTCAGTCCGATATTGCCAACTTTCAATATGGTTTAACGGCTGTGTTTGATGACTTGGTTAAACAAAGTCAAACGCTATCCTCTCCTCCTCTGGGTAGTGAATAGCACCGATCAGAGCACTGGCTCCGGGGGTTATCCCCGGGGCTCATTTTGCTGTGGTGGTTGGGGGGCTCCCATCAGGTCGTTCAGACTCAACTGAGTCAAGTGAGCCAGGCTGCGCAAGCAGTAATAGAAAAGACTTGTGGTGATTACCATCAAAGGCAACGCGATCACCACATAACCCATCCAAGTCATGTCAGCAATTTGCGAATTGAGAAGTTCAGCTTTTTCATTCTCATTCATACTTGCTGGAATATCTTTAAAAATTGAAATGGCTAACCCGAAATTGAGAAGAGCGCTCAAAAAGAAAGTCCCAGAAAAAAAGAGGGTACAGCGTTGGATCAGTTTTTCAAAATCTTGGGTTCGATTAAACTCTTGCAGGCGACTTCGAATCAATTCCATGGAGAAAAGTCCAGGTTGGTTTAAAAAGAATCCAAACAGCGGTTTCTTTGAGAAGCTTGAGAAAAAAACAAAGACCCCGATCAAGGCGGGAAAGCTGGCTTCTTTAATTGCAAACCATATTCCCTTTAGCTTTAACAACGCAAAGCCGCCGGTAAGCAGAACATTGAGTAGGCCCAAAAGTGAGATCCAATTTATTTTTCGGTCTTTTACAAAATCAAAAATTCCATGACCTAAAGGAAGTGAAATTGCCAACAGCAGGGCGTAGAAGGGGCCTTCTTCTCCCAAATAAGGTGAAAGCTTATTGAGTATGATCACAGGAAGTGCGATATCAAGAAGCAGGTTCATCCAGACTTTATTAGGGGATTGTGGTTTCTTGGGAGCTTGCGAGCTATTCATACCTTATTTTATGGGTCTCAAGTTGGATTGTAAAGGCTTTCTCGTGAGTCGGGGTTGTTCCTTAGGAACTCAATATATGTGATAATGAGAAGCACGATTACGACAGTTTTATAGAGCCAAAAGCCGATAATCTCTCCTAATAATATGACAAAATTTAAAATTTATCCTCGCTATGAGCAGCATCTCAATTCTTTAAGGCATTAGTATGTAACGGACTAACTCTATGAGTTTGTCCGCGATAATAAAAAGGCAGATTGACTTCAACTTTAGGGTTGATTTGGGGTATAATGCTTTCATGTGCCGAATATTTGGTTTTCGCTCTATTTTGCAAAGTGGTGTTCATCGCAGCCTGATTGATTCAGACAATGCGATCATACAGCAAAGCGACCGACACCCAGATGGCTGGGGGGTGGCTTATTATAATATGGGCAGTCCGCATTTGGTGAAAAATGAAAACCAAGCACGCAAATGTAAGATCTTTGAAAAGGTGTCTGGAGTGGTGGCATCGAATACAGTGATTACCCATATTCGCAAGTCGACGGTCGGATCGATTGGTCCTCTCAACACGCACCCCTTTCAGTTTGGTCATTGGGTGTTTGCTCATAATGGCAATGTGAAGAATTTTACAGAAGACTGCAATCAGCTCATGCAACATATCGATCCGGACTTGCGGTCCTATATTTTAGGTGAGACTGACAGTGAAGCACTTTTTTATCTGTTGTTGAGTTTGCTCCGTAAGAGAGACTCTTTAGAGTGCCCCCACGAGGGATTTGATTTTGCTGATGTTTTGCAAGAATTTGTCGACATTTTTAAAAGTCTATATGGGAATGTCACTGAATCGAAAGGGGACTATGATCAAAACTACCTCACGTTTTTAGTCTCAGACGGAAAGATGATGTACGCCTTCAATGGTGGGCAGCCGCTATTTTTTAGCACCCACAAAACAAAATGCCCAGAAAGAGATAGCTGCAGTTATTTTACAGGAGTTTGCGAGAATAAGGCACGTGCGCAAGATAAAATCCACCACCTTCTGATTAGTTCAGAGATTATTCAAAATGAAAATGTTTGGAATTCCTTGCCATTCGGGGAATTCGTGGGGGTTGATTCCGGCTTTATTCTCCATAAAGGCAAGGTGAAATTATAAATCTTTACCGGACAATGGCTTGAGTTCGGTTGTAATCTCATCAGCCATCTTGTAACTGCGCAAAACCCAAGCGACAGCAGTATCCACTTGCGCTTGCCAATGTTCATATGTGTCGGGGGCGTAGTTGTTTATGATCGCGTTGGCAATGGACTCAATGTAACTGCGCGTCCATTTGCGGTAATACAGTTTATTGAATTGGATAATATTGAGTTCGTCATCATTGCGAATAAGGTGACGAGTGATGGCTCGACCCATGCGATGGAAATCTCGACGAGTCAGGTTTACGCCACTGCGTTCACAGGTCTCGTTGAACTGCCAATAGTCAGAAAGATTCATTGAGCGATACCAGTGATTTTCAGAAATTTCTCCCCAAGGTTTTTGATAGACGCAATTATCTTGGCTTTTTTGGTGATAGACTTGTGATAGGAAGCGACCTTTGTAGAACATGGCCTTTTCTTTTTGTCCGGCGTGAAAAGCCGCCAATAGGGTTACTTGCAAGTGGGCATTGTCCCAATTGTGCCATCGTCCCAGCTTTTTGCCCTCGCCACTGATTAAGTGGCGATACTGCTCGGCGACAAAAACTGCCACAAAATCAGCGGCGACCTTTTGCCCGGCCAGCGAAAGATTTTCGATGCCAGAAGGGTCACAATTCAACAGAACTTGTAAAATGGCACGATAGAATGGTTCAACTTCTGATGGTTTTTTAAGCAGCTTTTCCAGAGATGTTAGGTAGTGTTTGTAGGAGGCATCGGCCAGGTACTCGGTTTTTTTGTTCCATGGTTTGTAGTCGACCCCAGCAAAGCTTCGGCCAGCTCTCTCTGCTTCTTCGACCCAATGGGGTTCGTACTTTACGTGAAAAGTGGTCACATTGTCGGTGAGTCTCAGTTCAACGCCGACTCCTTTTTTGACTCCATTGAAATGACTTCCGCTGTAGCGTGGTATCGCCTCTTCGACGATGGCTGGGTAAATTGACGTCTTCATCAAAGACAGTAACGATTGGCCTTTGTGGTCGGCCAAGTGAAACGAGCTGGCGTAATCACCAACCGTAACGTAGCGATACACTTTTCCATAAGATGGGCAGTGAAAAAGAACGATTAAGGCGCCAATAAGCCATTGAATTCGCATGGTCTCCCCCTGTTTGAATTCAAAAATTATTCACTTTTTGACTGGATTCGATATCGTAGACAAACGATTTCGGGCCTCATCGGTGAGGGCCAGACACCTCATTATGAGCCTTTTTAAATATCAAAATGTCACGAGTCAGGAAAGTTTTCATTTCTACTCTGAGCATCATAATACGAATGGTCGCTCTTTTATTTTAGGGGCAAGTGTCTGTAATTATTAACACTTTCCACACAAATCGTTCATTTTAGTAAAGTCGAACCCGATCGAGTTCGACCTTTTATTAGGCGGACGATTGAAACGGGTTTTCTGGCGATAGTCTTTGTAACGGGAGACATCAATTATGAAAACTATGGAACAAATCAGTCTTTACACGACTCAAATTAATAACCTAATCAGCGAGAACGGGTTGGATGATAACTTTGGTGCTGTGGTGCGAAATTGTACCAATATGAAAGAGATTTTTCAGGCTCTGTCGGATCGAACAGCAAAGCATGTAGCTGTCCTAACTCGAGACGGAAAGCCTATTGAAAATATGTTTGGCTATATCAAAGATCAATTGGCAGAAAGTCAGCCGGTGGCTTTGGCTTTGTTTTTTGAAAAAGACTAACAACCAACCTTCTCGAAGTCGGGGGCGAAGGGTACAACCATTCGTTCTTATTACAGAATCTGGCACATACCAATTGGCTGTGCTATAGATAGTTAATGGAAAAAATAATTATCAGCATCATCCCTGGTGTGGCCTTTGCCTGCACGGTGTTCTTGATGGTGCTTGCGGCAATTCAATGCCGCATCTATCTCAATAAGGGCTACTTGCGATCGCGCTCTTTGGGGCTATTTTGTTTTTTTTCTGCCCTTTTTGCCTTTGAACATTTTGTCGCTCAGTCGCGTGCATTTTCGGCCAGTTTCACTCATTGTTACGTAGCCATTTCGACACTGTCTCTGTGTTTGGCAATGTTCAATTATATGCGGTCATTGAGTTACTTTTTGGCGGTCCCAAAGTGGCTCTACAAGTCCTACACAATCTGCACATTGGTGTTAGCGATGGCTGTTGGAGTGGCAATTCTGGCATCGCTGGTGACCGGTGAGTCTTATTTCTTTCATCCGTCCGAGTCTATGCAAAGTGCAAATTACTTTGTTAGTTCTTACACATTGAGCATCGGAACGCCTCAACCTTTTATCGATATTTTATTGTCAGCGACTGGGGTTTTGACGGTGGTACTGACATTCGTTCTGCTTCCTTTAGTTTGGAAGTCTTCGCGTGATATTTATTTTGTATTGGGTTTGCTGTTTTCGCTATTGGCCGCATTTTTTGAAAACATTTTGTTACCTTTCACCTATGTTCTGTTTTTTCCAGTTGTGTTCATGTCCAATATGTTTGAAGCCTTCCGTATGAATTCCCTTTCTTACCGAGAGTATGTGAAGTTCAAGCGAGAACAGCAGGTTGGGAAAAAGGTGGATCAAGAGACGGAGAAGTATCAAAACTCCAATCTGACAGAAGAAAGAATTCAAGAGCTGGCTCTAAAATTGAAGAAGGTCCTTGATGAAGATAAAGTTTTTCTGAACCCAAACCTTAGCTCAGATGATTTGGCAAAAAAAATTGGCATTCCATCTTACCAATTGTCACAAGTGGTGAATATTGGACTGAATACCACTTTTTTTGAATTGATGAGTCAACGGAGAATTGAAGAAGTGAAAAAAAGATTGCTCGACAATTCGTATAGAGACGAGACAATTATTAATATTGCTTATAGCTCAGGATTTAATAGCAAGTCAGCCTTCAATACAGCTTTTAAAAAGCAAACAGGTGTAACGCCTTCAGTGTTCAGAAAAAAAACTGTCCTGTCGAATTGATTTGTTGCATTCATTGAGGAGGGCAAAGCCCTCCCGTTATTGTAAGTTGCAGTTACAACAATTCAACTTTTACAAAATCTTGCAATGACAATGGTTTCACGATTGGAGTTTTGATAGTCCTCACCGTAAGTCATGGTCACCAGGTAAACCGAATCGCAGCCGGCGAAGCCACAGAAACTTTCGTCTAATCCTTGAACAGTGGCTTGTAGTTCCACCACGGGCTCATCGACCATGTAGTCCAAAGTCTCCATCAAATCTTGAATTTTGTCTTGTACTTCGGGATTGTTGCGCGCGGAATTGTAAGCTTGTTGGGCTGGTGTTTGTAGAGTGTAGGTTGTGGATTGGAAAACTCCATTTGGAGATAAGCTGTTGATATGGAAATACAATACAGAGATTCTATGGTTTGTATTTAAAATGGCCAAATCAGCTAATGCAACCGACTCCAGGTCCATCTGGTACGACTGGCCGACATGGTGATCACAAGGTGTGTGGCCGCCACCATCTTTGGCTTTGATCACAGTGGCAGTCACTTTTCGTGTAAAGGGTTTCTGGCTCTGCAATCGCATTGTTGAAACGGAAAGGTCTGTGACCTTCATATCGAAAGTGCAACGATCCAAAAACGAAGCTTGAGCTCCGCTACTCATTAATATGGTACTGATAAGGATAACTATTGTTTTCATGATTCCCCCCTTAGGAATTTGGTTTCTGCAGCCTAGGTCTCATAGGAGGAGGGGAGTCGTCTAATTATTTATGCGGCGGGCAGTGCATTAGACCATCTAATAGCAACAGCTTATTATAATTAACTATAGTTATGATAGGTGATTTCTATATTGAGTCAAATAGGTGAAGAATTAGTCGGCGCAACGATCAATCGGGAAGGATCGTTTGAATATTGGGTCAAAAAAATGCAAAGTCCATTGTCGTGCCAATGATGGCTTGTCGACAAATAGAGAGATCTCTCGTGAGTTGACCCAGCTTTGATTGTCCATATTGGCGCTACCAAAAAAAGCGATCTTTTTATCTATCAACATAAATTTGGCGTGGCTGGCTGGAGGTTTGGTTGTTTCGGTGATGGACCTTCCATCATGCGAGTACCAATTGATCTGCAGTCTTTGGCAAATTTCTGCAGGGCTCAGGTAATTTGACAAGCCTTGGTAAATTCGCGAGATGCTTCTTGCGTTTGCACCGCCGCGTGTGGGCAGCTCCTGTGCAAAGTCAGTGAAACCTTTACTTAGAATGATGCGAATATTCACCCCACGAAGAGCCGCCTTGGCCAGTGCATCGAGAAGTTTTGTCACATTCATATTAGGTGTGATGATTTCAATGTTACTCTGGGCGCCCTGAATTGATTCTATTATCGCATCATTCATTGAACTCTTTTGAATTGAATTTGTGATATTCGGAAAGGCACGGTTTCTTGTGAACAGGGTGGGGTAGCAGTGGCGTGAACTGCCATTGAGGTGTGCTCCCCAATCTGTCGGGTTGGGACCGGACTTTACAAAAGAGATCCATGTTTGTACAAAATCGTAGTCGAGGCTTTTTAAGACGTCACCTTTTAGCACAAATCCAAGATCGAAAAATCCCAAGCCATTGTTACTGACAGAGAAATTAGCCCCAGTGACCAACGCCACTTTATTGTCGACGCTCACTGTTTTGACATGATTTGCTCCAAGAAGCTTGGCTTTAAAGAAAGCAACGTGAATTTCTATCCCAGCAAGGTTTAAACCTTGCTCTTCGATGTAACGATCTATCTTTCGTTGTTGTTGTTCTTCATTTTGTAGGCTGAGGATATTGAGCAATAACCAAATGTGAACGGTTCCTTGTTTTCGTTGCGAGGCTCTACGCGCCGCCAGTTTGCGGATTGCATCGGCCAAATAAAGGGCTGGTTTTGTTTTCGGTTGAAACGTCCAGGTTTGTAAATATACGTGCTTTTCAGCCGTTTGCACAAGTTGATGAATCTTGCCAAAGATTCCATCGGCATGAGTGTAAATCTTGTCATCGACCCAGTTTGAGTTTGTAAGCCTAGCATCAGCACCCGTCGGATAGGCTGTACGCAACGTATTCCATGAATTGAAGGCTGAACTCCCACAGCTTGCACGCAGGTGATGAGTTGCTAGCAATAATAGGATTGTGAAAATGACTCGGATCTTCAACATACTTTTATTTTTAAGTCTTAACGCTCAAATTTCGAAAAGAAAAAGTAGAATTTGAACAATATTCAGAAAATCATTCAGAGAAACCAGTGTTATTGAGCTCAAAATATCTGCTGATCTGTATAGATAAAGTCAGTTGTTTCAATAAGATACAGACTATATGTGACATAATATAAATTATCAGCAAAAGAACTTAGTCCTCTGAAACTGATGAATCATACTGCCACCCCTTAAGTTCTAAAGAGCTTGCGATAAGCTAGGGATACAATTGATTTTTGCTGACTCCCCTGAAGCCAAAGAGCGTATTGAGAGAACATTTAGAACCATTCAAGACAGGCTTATTCCAGTGCTTCGGTTAAAGAAAATCACTGATTTGAAGACTGCTAATATCTACCTAAAGAAAGAGTTCATCGGTAAATATTGGAAATCAAAAAACGTAATCAAAGCTTATGTTCCAGAGATTGCCTACTCCCCTCTTGATCCGTGGCAAAAATTAAATCAAATATTGTGTGTTGAAGAAGATTGTAAAATGGGATCTGAACAAACTGTTTCATATTATTTCATTGAAATAATCTCAATTTACCGGAGAGCCGCATGTTTCAACCATCTTATTTTAGCAAATTTGACAATTGAATATTATTTAATCAGGTGCATAAACTTTCTGATTAAGAAGCAAGGTATGATCATATTTACTCGTATAAACTTTGTTTTTTGGAGTTAGTAGGGAACAATATTTGCATTTTTAAACATAATCTATAAATCAGGGGAAAATATGAATAAGCTCGTGTTGTTAATTATCATTTCTATTTCAAGCGGAAAGATTTTAGCTGCGTCAAAAAACAAAGCACCAAATGAAAATGCGGTTCTTCCAATAAAATATTTTATTCAATGTCAGATACAGGATTTAAGTTCACCTCCCCACAAAATTACAGGAATTCCTAAAACTAAAATCGTAAAAGTGAGAATCGACAAAACAAATGAAAGAAAATCAATATATGAACAAGCGGGAGTTGAAATTAAAGTTTTTTCTCCTGTTATGTATACTAGGTTTTCAGAAAATGGTGATTACATTCCACTAACTAATTCTATTTCCTTTGAAGTCTATGATAAGAGCAAAACTGTATTAACTCTTAATAGTCCAGCAGGTATTGGGTCAAGCTTTACCTATTGGCCAGGAAAAATATCGATTTCTTGCTTTTAGACTGCAAGCATAGCCATGTTATTCGCTAAACTGTGACCTCAAATATTACAAGGCTGTTGCTTTGAGTATTGGTCACTCTTCTGAAAAAGTCTAGCTACTGAACTGGACTTCTTTTATGCCCGCCTTTTGATCTAAATGACAAGGTCTTTGAGAAATTAAAGTGACAGTTTCTTTTAAAAACGACACTTAGTCCTCTGAGCCCCAAAACAACTGCAAGTTTTCGTCTTCAAAACACAAAGAGCCTTTGTAAATCTGATACTCGGCCACCAAATGATTCAGTGATGGGTCAAAACTCCACTGCATGCCTTTTGGAAAATTGAAAGCGCGCGCACGCCATTGAATCCCTGGTCCCTTGATATCAAAAAACTGGTCGTCTAAACTTTCCTCCATAAAAATCTTTGCCAGTTCTGGATTGACTTCAAAAGTTGCGCTCACATAAACTTTTTCGTCGTTCCAGATCTCCGGTTGAAAAAACATCTGATTGATCAGCAAATGATTGAGCTCCATCACCCTCAATTCGGCATCGGTGTAGTTTTGACCGAACAGATGTTGATGCTCTCGAATGATTTTCTCTCGCTCCATGGCACGATGATACAAGATCTTGCACGATGCTGTGTTACTTTCGTCATTGTACTCGACACTGTGTAAAGGCAGGGGTTCATTCGCCCCCACCATTCCAATTAATAAAACGATTATAAACCTCATGATATCACCCTACTTGAACGACATGCTGCCAAACTGTTGCACCGAACGAATACTGGTCTCGGTCTCTGACTGCTTTGAGTTAAAGGTTTTCACCAATTCGGCTGTGGCTTTCTCGCTTCCGAAGATGGCATCCAAGACCTTGAATCCTGCGGCTCCGATCTGGCAATACAAGTGAGGACACTTTTGCAACTCATCGCCAATGGCCTGGGCGCCATTCTTGCCGCTGGGATCGATCAAGGCCAAAGCCGCTTCAGGCTTGCCCGTCTTAAAGGCTACCACTTGTTTCAAAGCGCGATCTAAAAACTCTTTCTTGATCTCTTTGATATCCTCGGGTGTGTATTCAAAGCGAGCGTCCTCAGACTCAGAGTGAAAGGTGATCCAAGAGTCTTGTTTTTCTTCTGTGATCAATTTGTTCAAAGTTTTACGACTAAAGAACCCTCCACTTTTCGATTGCTCGTGGATCCGACGGTAAAGTTCAGACAAATTGTAAGTGACGTGGTAGTTCCGTTTGACTTGCACCTGGTACTGAAAAAATGCATTGGCCTGTGCATAGTCTTTCAATTCTTCAATATCAAAGTCGCTGCTGCTAATGCCAGCCTCGTTGGTGGCGCAGGCTCCGATATCCGACAATCGTACGCGACCACTCAAAGCGGCTCCGAAGATGTCTTTTTGCAAATCGACTTGGGTCAGTTCAACCGGCTCATCAGATAAAAGATTGGCCACCGATTGGCTCATGGGCAGGGGCTGCCCTGGGATTGTTAAATCTAAAATCGCACTCATTTCGGTTTTCTGAACCTCAGAGTTTGCTGACTTATCAACAATCGACAGCATATTGATGTCGGGCTGCAAGCGACGCACGTTCAAATCGGGGTTCTTTTTCTGAAAGTCATTCACCAACTCGTTGTGAGTGTTTTCGATGGTAAAAGAGCCAATCCCTCCTTCGCGTTGTGCATGCTGTTGCATCATCTCCACATAGTACTTGTTGAACTCCACAACCTCTTTACGCATTTCACCTGAAACCTTCACCAGCTCTTTGATATTTGCCAAGATTTTCTTACGATCCATGCCCACAGGAAACAGACCAGTTTCTAGAGCTTCTTTGTACTCAGCAATTTTTTCTGCATTACGTGCTGCTTCTCCCGTGTAGACTTCAGTGATCAAATGAAAGTCAGCGTATTCGCTTCCCATACTTTTGATCGCTCGACAGCGATATTCAAGATCCCCCGTCGGACGGTACCCTGAAATTTGCATCCGACCAAACTTCGGCGGCAACACATAAAGCTGTTTGCAGTCTTGGCTCAGGTAGTAGCCGGCACTGTTTGCAGGCTCTTGCACTTGGATATCACACTGATCGTACTTCATTGGGCTCGCGGCGGCCACAGCCGGAACCATGGCGGCACTGGCCATTAAAATTTTAAGTTTCTTAGTTAGTTGCATCTTTATACTCCTCTGTATTGAAAAAATATTGGTTAATCTGTTCACTCAAGTCGTCCTTGAGTTGGCAAAATGGCAGATCGAGTATCGACCGTCCGAAGACACCGATCTCGGCGTAGGCCTCTTGATCGACGATGCCGATGTCGGGATAGTTCATTTCCCAGTATTCGCTAAACACCACACCACAGTAAAATGCGGCTTCGTCTTCGGGGTAAACCTTGACAACCTCGTCTTCGAAAGAAAGTCTCAGCTGGTATTCCAACTGATCACGGTTCAGGTTTAAAACAGGATTGTTACAATCTCCCGCTTTCTGACAAGGAAGCTCTCCCCAAGTCAAAGACACCACGCCGGGTGCTGGCTTCGGTTCTGGTTTTGGATCGACTCCAGGAGCCTGATCCGAACCCGAGCCATTCCCTTGGCAAGCAGCGAGGCAAAAGAATAGAAGAAAGATCAATATATTTTTCATGATCAGTTCTCCGGATAAAGGTGGGTGTTCTTATCCAAGATCAGATGGATATTGAACAGATGATTGATAGGTTCTTGGTGATAGTTCTGCATATTGTCGGCAAGGCACTTGAGGTCGAACATTCCAAAGTTCTTCAGTGATCCAAAATCAGGCCCCATAAAACTGCGTAGCAGCTCAACAGCCGTTTCACTGTCAGCGTGAAAGTTGGTTTTCTCGAGGCTGAGCCTTTGAAAAACACGGCCCGAATCAAAAAGTCGTTCATCTTTACTCTGACTGGTTGGCAAATGATTGGCCAAAGCCTGGTAGTAATAAAGAACCATGTCTTCAGAGACCTTTTCGTCTTTTACAACCAGAGGCGCAACACCATTCCATCGTTGAATCACGCGCACTTGAGCATCACCACGAATCAGATCACAGGCCAGGTCATCCATATTGGTCATATCAAACTCGACCACACCGACTTTTTTTTGCGATTGCAGTTGGCGATACAGATTACGGTAAAGTTCGGGTTTGACCTCGTCCACATTGTAAACACCATCGACAATAGAATCCGAACCATAAGTCACTTCAAGATCGGCATCTTGCCATGACAACTGTTGATAGGGGTCATTGGCATAACCTAGAAGTTCGGGTAAGAATCGCACCGACAAAGTGTAGCGATTGCCTCGTTCGCCTTCGCGAGCATTGGCCAAAAACTTACGTTTGCTCATCCGCTTTGGGCAAAGCTCAAAAAATTTCTTGTAAGAGTCGTTGCTTTTGTCCACTTCTAGTTGAGCGGAAACCTTTGACTTCTTGAGGATCTGGTCAACATAGAAGTTGTTCTTTTGATCCACGTAACCACTGACGGTTTCACCCGTGACAGTGTCTTTGACATCCTCTTGGTCCCACTGCTGCTGGGTTTGGTACTTTTGAGCCATGGGTTTGCTGTTCTGGCAAATCATGGCATAGCTAACCGAAGGCAACAATATAAATAGTTGAATTAATAATCTCATTGGGTGCTCCTTATTTTTTTACGGAAGGTTCAAAGGTTGTTGTAAAGTAAAACGGTGTCATGGCCTTTACCTTAACCTCTTCACTATTTTTAAAGTTGATATTCAGTGTGGTCGTGAGCTCTTTTTCTGTGATCCCGTCGCGCCATTCTTTCACCTTGTAAGTGTAGTTGGCGCATTTTTTACGGCGACGTCCCCACCACTTGCGTTCAATCCAGCAACGGGTTCCGACTTTGCTAACGTCCAGATGGCCACCTTGGGCATTGTCCACTTCGCTCGGTGGAACAATTTCAAGAATTTCGGCATCCACAAGTCGGTCAAAAAGATTATCCACGATATCGGCAAAAGCAGCGGTCTTGACTTCCTGAACCATTTCGCTGTCGTAGTTATGTTCTTCACTGTTGTGGTTGGCCGTCCAATGAAACTTTAAGACGGAATCTAAGTCTCCGTTGATCGTGTTTTCGAAAATTTGGGTTTTGGTAAATCCTTCGTTCTCACTGTAAATCGATTCATCGACGATCTTTGTGATCACGTTATCCACTTCCAAAGAAGCGACGTAACCGTATTCGAACTGCTGTTGGACTTCGTAAGTTTGGTTTACCACAAAAATTGGGTTTCCGTCTTCGATCAGATCAAATGATCCATTGTCGTTCTTCACTTCGTAGCCGCAAACACCACTCAAGCGCATTGAAACAAATCCAGAGAGTCCATTTTTTGCTTTAACGTGAGCCGTTCCAAAATCTGAACCTTCTTGCTGGAGAATCTGCAAGCCAGGAATGTTGGACTTGTAAATGCTCGAGGCGTTTTCATCATTCTTGGGCGAATAATAGTCAAAACTAAAAATAGAGTTTTGGATCGTCGCCGGTGTGAACCTCGGACGAATGTACAATACGTCGGGAAGAGTCGGAAACCTTCCTTCATTGGCAATGGGAATCGACGTCGAGTTGGCCAACGTGTTGAGGTCGGCAGACTTAACACTGGAATCCAGTGTCACATGAAACTCGGCACCGACAACATCGTCATAGTCTTTTAAATCCACATTGGCTTGTTTCTTTTGATCGATAAAACGCTGGCGTCGCTTTTCAAGAGTGCTAATCATCTTTTCAATTTTCTCGAACAAGACCGGATCATCTGTCTCCGTGAGGCTAAGCTTCTCGATTTGAGCGTCGGTATTTTTAATATGACTATCAATCGCATCAATATTGTCACTGGCCGCTTTAAAGCTTTTGCAAAGATTCAAGTTAGGATGGGGGCGCGCCGTTATCCCCTGCTGTACCTTTGTGGGTGGCATCACCAAAATACTGTGACAACTCTTCGTGTTTAAAAAAGTGTATGGCACCATCCCCTCGGGTGTTCCCAAGCGAGTGGCTGGGCATTCCGAGTTCGGGTTCACCACGGGTACAAGACTGTCAGCAAATTGTTCTTCCAATTCGACAGTGGTTTTTTCTTTGCTCTGAACATCTTCTTGGGCATGGGCCGCTAAAGGCTCCACCATACCGGCCATCAGTAGGCTGGCGATTCCGATTTTTCTCTTTAAATTGAACATTCTTCCTCCCCTTTCATTGGATTTTTGAGTTTGTTCCCTGCACAGGTAGAGCAATGGCGGTGCCAGAGACGCTCTGCGCTGAAAACCTAATAGATTCGAGGAGACATAGATTTGTCCGATTCAGCAGCCAAAATGTCCGAATTTTCGGACCCAGATTCGAGACCCAGAGAGTTGAGAATCCCCCAAAAGCCAATACAGAGGCGGACTGCACTGGCACTCCCTTTGCTTTGTCTTAGAGCCAGGAGGAGATATGAAAACAAACACTCTCTATATATTGATGGCTTTGACTCTGGTCTTTTTTTTAATCCCGAAGAAAGAACGCAATGCGCTCAGACAGAGCTCAAACCCAACCGAAAAGGCGATGATCTCAACTGCAAAAGAAATCCACCTTGCAACCACGGGTGATGTGGCGTCCCTCGATTCTAAGGAACTTCCACCCGGAGAGAAAGAAAGGCAGATCGTTGAGTTGCAACAAGAGTTGCAAAAGATCGAAAGTCAGATCCGTTTGCTTGAAACCAAACTGCAAAATGAGGGTTTTCCAGAAATACTCAATCGCGACTACCTTGATCAAAAGCAAAGGTCTCGACTATATAAAATGGTGAACCAAGTTCAGAAATGGCGAAACCGCCGCCAACAAATGCAAATTCATCTAATCAACATGGAGGCGAAAGCATGATTTCCTCAATTGTGAAGCTTCTCTTGCCATTCGCCATTGCCTACCCATGCCCTGAGACCTTGAAGGATCACGGCAAAGCCCAGCAGGCTCTACAATGGTTGCAAACCCATGCTGGCTCGCAGATATTGGGTGAATGCCAAATTGAAATCACCCACTGCAACCCCGAAGAGGCGTCTACCGCACGCTCCACGTTGGGTGAAGTTCTGATGATTGATCAAGAGGGGCGAGAGTTCTACTTCAATCTGAGGTTGCCAGCTCCTTCGGTGCGCAAAGTGGAAACCAAGTTCAAACTGAACCCCTACAGTTTTTGGGTTCGACAGAAAAACAAATACTTTGAAGTCGAGAATGGTCGCACCGAAGTTTGGCGCTTTGAAATGCAATCCCAATGGGGAGACCCGAGTACAATCAAGCGGATCGAAATGGGTGTCTATACCACCAACAGTCAGCTCAATCATTGGTGGAGTGGCAATGACTCACATTGGATGGTTTGTGAATAAACTTTTCCAACTTGATTTCTTGAAAGATAAAAATTGAAACGTGCCTGGCGAATAATGAGGTGCGGACATGCATAATGACACATTAATTGCTTTCAGAAAAAAACTGTTTCAATTGCTTGGCACTGCTTTTTATTTCTTTACTGCTCTTTGGAACGACTAAAATTGTATCGTC
>CBDUOS010000064.1:0-17373 GCA_965368905.1 uncultured Bdellovibrionales bacterium
TCCACCTTGGTGACCACTCACCAGCGCAATCAGGCCATTCTTGAAGATTGGATCAAGAAGTTTCGCAGCGAGTTTCCGAACGACTGTAAACTTTTGACCAAAGCGCAATGTCAATTCGGCGACTACGGCTTGGTCCATGCTTTAAACCGCATCGAGTTTGCTGAAGAAAATGCCGGATCAAGAAAACATTTGGATGATTTTTGGCGAGAGCACTTTTTTTCGAACACCTATCTGCACTCGGATGTTCCCACTCGTGGTGCCGTCCATTGGGCACAAAGCCTTGAAGAACTCGGGGTCGACTTTGTTTACCTAACAGCACGGCACAAACCCACAATGTGGGAGGGCACCCTGACCTCTCTGGACGCAATGGGTTTTCCTGTCTCTGCTGAAACTCTATTCTTAAAAGAAGATTTGTCCTTAACGGATGAGGAGTTTAAATCCAAAACTATGCAGAGCTTGCTGGATCAATGGAAAGGTAAAAAGATTTGGTTTATAGACAATGAGCCGGTAGTTCTCAATCGCATACAAAAAGATCATCCTGCGATCCAATTGGTTTGGTTTGAATCCACCCACTCTGGCAAGATGGAGCCTCCCGCTGGCGTGACCGTCATTCAGGATTTCCACTTTTCTTAAGATGCCGCAAAGCTTGGGCAATGGAAGCAATCATTATGCTGTGATTGATGTCACCATTGTACAAGTGCTCCTCTAATCTTTCTAAACTACAAAAATAAAGTTCCAACTCCTCGAACTCATCTAGGTTTTGCTCCTGCACCTTCTCACTGTCGTAAGCAATATAGGTGTGCATTTGATTGTTCTGCAAAGCTGGATTCGGAAAGTGAGACGAAACCTTCACCATCTTGCTCGAATCATAACCCGTCTCTTCGAGCATTTCGCGTCGTGCTCCGGCTTCGATACTTTCATTGAGCCCAGGGTCCACAGAGCCCCCCGGAACTTCAAGGTGAAATTCCCCTGAGGCATGGCGATACTGTTTGACCAAAATCACTTGCCCATCCTTGGTTATCGGCAAAACATTCACCCAATCAGGAAACGTCATGACATAGTAGCGAGGCATCACTCGCCCGTCAGGAAGCTCCAATTTATCTGTATGCAGACGAAACAATCCGGATGAAAAAATTTCTTTGGTCTCTAAAACTTTCCACTTCATGCCTCACTCCTTTGAACATTTTCAAAATGACCTTAGAAAAATAGCAAGTCAATGGGGTTTTCCAGCAAGGTCGGTTGAACACTGTTGCAATGCCACCCAATGTAGGATAATCCCACAGAATGTGCAAAAAAACAGAACTTAAAGTACGACAGCCTAAGCTCTATGGTGTTTTAAGATGAGCCTTACCTTGGTGTCTGTTCCGATCGGCAATATCGGAGACATTACCTTACGTGCTCTTGAAAGCCTCAAGCAGGCTGACCTCTATATTGGTGAAGAGCGTAAACCCATGTTTCGACTTCTCAAAGAATTAGGAATCGAAACCCCCAAGAACTATGAGTTGTTGAATGAGCATAGCAAGGGGGCCGAGATCGCCCAATTGGCTAAACTCTGTGAAAACCAAAACGCGGTGTTAGTCACAGATTGTGGAACCCCCGGCTTCAGTGATCCCGGCGCTGAGCTAGTCAAACACTGTCGTCGACTGGGAGTTACGGTAACATCCAACCCGGGCGTATCTTCGCTGACTTGCTTTTTAAGTCTAAGCGGTGTGCGCTTGACCCAATTCGACTTTCTTGGCTTTCCACCACGCGACTCTTCCGAGAGAAACCAGTTTTTTAAAAACATTCAAAAAATCAAAAAGCCAGTTTTAATTATGGACACCCCCTATCGTCTGCAACGAACTCTGCAAGACTGTAAACAATGGCTCCCAAACAAAGATATGGTTTTGGGTCTAGACCTCACCAAACCCGATGAAACTTTTTTCACAGGAAGCGCCAAAGAGATCTCAGAACAATGTCAGGATAATAAACGGGAATTTATGTTGCTTTTGTATTGAGGTTCCTCGTACCATTTTTCCATGTCAGACTGGGATCATATTGATGAAAACAAAAGTGTGCCACGCAACGACCCCGAGGTCGATCGCAATAAGTCCTACAGCTTCTTTGAAAACATTGAAGCCGCTGTGGTCCGCTCAGGCGTCGAGTACTATAAAAACCAAAGCTCGGATCGAGAGACCGTTCAGCAGAGTGCAAAAAGACAACCCAAGAAAAGTCGAACGCTCAAAAAGTTCACACCCGAAGACATCATGGCTCGTCGAAAATTGCGAAAGTTTGTCAGCCAGCAGTCAAAACCAAGAAAAGACTCCTTCGTGGGCGAACACAAAGCCGACGCGCTTCAACTCAACGTCATTAATCTGATTGTATTCCTAGTGGCCTCCGGAATTTTGAATGGAGTCATTGATGACTTCCCTGGAGGCTTTAAAATGTTTGCCTATATTGCACTTTGGTTTGTCACACGAAATATGGCCCGCAAGTTCCTTGAGAAAAAATCTCAGTAACCGAGTTCACTGCAGCTTAGCCATATTGATGTCCATTTCGACCAAAGCTTTGGGGAACTGGCGCTTTAAACTTTTGACTGCATCAAAAGCTCGTCCGAGTTTTCTCACCGGAATGATATAAGAGCCCGATAGTTGAGAAAAACGAAACCCCTGTTTTCGCAAATAGTGCTGCAATTCGGCTGATTGACCGATCACAATGACATGGCCACGATAGATTCCAAACTGATTGGATTTCTGCGACCAAACCACGGGAAAGGAAGAATCAGATTCCGATTGGGAGTCGACAATTGAAAACTCTCCAAAAGTACCAAGGTATTTTCCGCTTTTAGTTTGCTTTAGATCCCGCACCGCGATCACATTGGGCTGCCAATGAAGATCGCCGTTCTGTTTTTTTAGAAACCGAGGAACTAAAGGCCTTTCAACTTTGACTTTATTTATTTTTTTATTTGATTGAGAGATCGACGCCGGCTCTCGGTGGGCTTGTGGTTGAGGGCGCGGGTAATAAACAGGCTCTTCGGATACGGGTTCTACTGGCGCGGTTTGCCCTTGTTGACTCGCTCCTTCTTCAAACTGAGGAGGCGCCCCGGGATCGATCAATGGAATCAAAACTCCTAAAAATACAAAACCGCCAGCAACGAGAAGGGTCAGATTGATAAAATAGTGTTTTTGACTTTTCTGAGCCATGGTCTCCGTAGAACGTTCAAGGTACAGGTCTTTATCGGACCAAAGTAGAAAGTCTTAAATCGTCATTCTAAATTGAGACAATATTGTCGAACACATAGACAGTCTTTTTGATCAGTTCAACAAAGCTGCAAACGGTAGTACGATTACGCTTCCTGCGTTCGCTTGAAACTGATGGACCGAGATCAAGTTTCGCAAGCTATTGACGGCATTGGAGTAGTGACCTCCAGCTGTTAAGAGAGCATTGACTGCCAATTCTTCGCCATAGTATTGGGCGTAGGATCGCCCCAATGTTCTCACATCTGTATGAAAGTTGTTGCGATCAAATCGCAGGTCACGGCCCCGTAAGCGTAAGTTCAACTTGTTCATTCGGTAAGCTCGACCAATCACTGCGCCGTTTTGACCGATTCCAATGGCACGACTCTTTAAGCCCGGCAACGATGGAACCACATAAATCATCGACATCACCAAGGTTGTAAAATAGGACCGAATGTATTGACTGAGAATCTCAGTACTGTAAGCACCTGTGGCGGCATATGCCGTTTGACGAATGATATCGGCCGTGCTTTCTCCGAGGTGACGAATGGTGATCGTTAGTCCTATTGAGGAGCAGATAAAGCCTGCAGCAAGACGACCTATTTGAACCACTGGATGAGGAACAGCCGCAAGGGCAAAGGTGGTTATATGACAAGTGGCCAAAGCCAAGGTTTTCCAGCTTGTGAATATCTTTTTTATTTTCCCCCACAATCGAGTTTCATTGTTCATCGCCTGAATGTATTCGGCCACCACTTCGCTCTCTTCTGTGGAGAGTCTGGTCACAGCTTTTTGCAAAGCCTCTGTGAAGCCCATCAGCTCAAAGCGTTCAGTCCCTTCCAAGCCCTCTATGTTATCCATGACCTCTTCGAACTCTCGTCCATTATCTTCAATTTCTTCAATGGCTGTTGTGCGTGTCAAACTTTGTGCCCGACTTCGGCCGAAAAAAGGATAGGCCGCCAAGTACTCACTAACGGAAGCGGAGTAATGTGAACGTCCTCCCCGATTGAGGTTTCCTAGAACATCGCGGTACTCGCGAGTGTCATCTGTAAGATTCATGCCGGCTAAGGTTCGTCCAGTGGCAACAGTGTCTTCTTCATGCAGGCGTTGGATCAGTTCGAACTCTTCACGACCCTCGTCATTACGAACTGTGAAGTAAAGACGAACACCGGCGTGAACAATGTACCCATGTCCCATTTGCTGCATGCGCATGGCCAGGTCTTGATACTGAATCAGGCCGACATAAATACGGTACTCTCTATATTTTGTTAAGATTTCATCGGCTTCACTGCAGGATGCGTTTTCCATGCAAGCGACCAAGTCGACATAGGTTTGAATTTTCTGCTCAAGATCCAGCTGAACCTCGGACTTCAGCGCGGCGAGAAAAGTCTCGACTGCTGCCTCGCCATCCACTTCGCTGACGGCATTGGCTTTTGCCAATGGACTCACCGCCATAAAAAATAAAAATGCGAGAATTATTGTACGTTTAAATACACTCAGATTAAGCCACAACCTAACCATTTTCATCACCTCTCTATTGGCCAACCCAATCTCCCAATAGGGTCAGCATCGTATGCTGACCTTTTCCTAACCAAGTTTCGTGCCACTCACGAAAACGGGATTTTTATTGAGTACAGAGAGTTTTTGTAAAAAGGTGACGCTCAAAAATGGCTACAGCAGCCAATTTGCGGCAATTTTGTTCCATATTGATATTCGCCAGAGGATTTCTGGGAATCTTACTCAAGAGATAGGATAATAAAGACAAGACCCGGGGGTTGATGAAACGCTATTTTAACTTTTATCATTTCATAATGATTGTTCCAATTCTCTTGCTGTACAGCAATTGCGATGGGTACAAATCCACCGACTCGACTTTGTCATCCCTTTCCAATTGTGCAAATTCAGCGAGTCTGTCTTTGAAGCTTTTAAAATTTGATGCCAGTACTGATTGCAACGACCTGAAGCTGATCCACTGTGAACGACGGGTTTTTTCTCCGAATGAAGATCATGGGGAAAATACTCTGGAGTCTTGCCTAGAGAGCTCTCCTTACGGAGCCATTTGTTTGAATATAACCGAACGAACTTACAACACGACGGGAGCCTCTAGCGATGCCACCGAATACGAACCTGGGGCCGCGTACAACTATTCCGAAGTGAATTGCTACTTAGGGCGCTTCAGTCACAACAACAAACCAATCTTTCGCAGCTCGACTGAAAATTTGCAGTCGAGCCTTCTCGCACTACACAAACAATGTGAAGAAGGAGGCAGTGAATGAAACAGTTTCTTGTATTCTTCTCTGTGATTCTACTTGCCACTTGGTGCTTTGGACACTCTCGGATCTTGCCCGGCGGTAACATCCCTCCACGTAGCACCAACCCTGGTCTCAAAGTAGGTCCTTGTGGCAATGTCGCCAAAGGTACTCCAGTGGCCACTTTCAATGCAGGACAAGTGATTACTTTACAATGGGAAGAGACAATCAACCATCCGGGCTATTATGAGTTTTCGATTTCTTCAGACGGCGACCAAACTTTTACCATGCTGACGACGGTGAAAGACAACCAAAACAATGTAAATGATTTGCCTCATCGGTACCAAGTGAATCTTACTTTGCCAGCAGGCCTGGAGTGTACCAACTGCACTTTAAGAATGGTGCAGCAGATGACTGAGAATCCTGCAAACCCACAACCTTACTTTTCTTGTGCGGATATTGAGATTGCTAATATTGGGACCGATACTCCGATCGATCCCGTGGATGATCCACCGCCGACTGATACACCACCACCGACGGAAGACTGTCACTCCAATTAAATTCCGGTACAAATGGCCAGTGAATCTCTTAAGTCCTGGCAGGCTTGGGTTGTTATCAGTGGTACAAGAGAACACCCGTGAAATATCAGTGCTAGTACTTGGAACCACTCCGTAGTCGGCAAAAATCCAATGGTCCTATTACGGACACTGGATGAGATTTGGCAACCTATAGCTGCTTAATTAACTGGCTTTTTTATTGGTGCGTCGAAGGCGTTTAATTTCTTTCTTCAACTCTTTAAATACAATTTCACCAAGATAAGGGGGAGACCAAATTTCACCCAGTCGGCGATAGCCTTCGTAATCAGCGGTGGCTGTAAAGGGATAAAGAACATCGTGCATGTTCACGTCGCAAACGGCTTCTAACTTAAAGTGAATATCTTCTTTTTCGAAGTTATGTCCATGAACCAATTGCTTTCCGTTCAGTTTTCTATTTGAATCTGAGCAACTGTCATAAAGGTAAAAGTCGCTGCCGTTTCTCTCCCAGTCTCGACGGGCCAGTTTTAAAAAGCTCATCGACTCGGGTGTGTGGCCAGCAAACATGAACTCAGCGAGATCACGCGGGTTGTGGATCAAGGACGCTTCTCCATAGGGCTCATCAAAGTCCACAGGGCTCGCCAGGTAGTTATCAAAACCTTTTACGTGAAAGGCATTTTGCTCAATATATAACGTCACCGTTTTAAACTCTCCGCCTTCAAGCAGAAAGTGAGCCACAGGTCGTGGCTTTTGCATTTGCGTATGCAACTCGGGGTTTTTAATCGGAAATTGAATCACATTGTCTTTCACTTGTGGAATCTCCTCCAACTCCAATGCGGGTTCTTCGTCCAACTGATCCAGCTCATCTTCTACAGAATCCAAAATATTCTCGATACGAATCCAGACTTTTGGAGACACGTCCGTCGAGTGCAAAACTCCCACTTCTAAAGCCTCAGCCAATGACGGCGCCATTTTAAAGGCCAGGCAGTCGTCAGACATATCAGGCAAGAACTCTTGCAAAGCCTTGAGGGCATCTTTTTTATGTCCGCCATGCAAACATGAGGTGATGTAATTCACCTGGGCATTTTCATTTTGTGGATCAATCTTTAGGGCACAGAGTAAAGCACTGCGCGCCTGATTCGGTTTATTATCGGAGCCAAGAGCGCTTCCAACTAAAACCCAGATTTTTGATGAGTCACCGAACTCGTCGATATGGTTCATACAACCGCGGACGCAATCTTCAAATTTTCCATTATCGAGTAGTTCGACAAGACTGCGGTAGCTGCTTTCCTCTGAATGTGACAGTGACATGCAAAGACCTCCCAATGATTTTATTGTAGCAGCGATTAATTGAGGACATCTCATACTTTTCACCAGAGAGAATACATTGAGACAGGGGTGTCTTATTTTAAGACACTGTGGCTAATTTCGGGTTATGCGACTTTTAGACACTGTCGATAAAGACTAAACAATTGCCGACCTTAATCAGAGATGGCACCTCGAGTTTAGGGTCTCCAACCTCGCAAATATCTCCCCAAAGCATGTTTTGGTAGTTGCCATCCATGGTTTGGTCATTGATATAGAAGTTCATAAAGGTTTTTTTAATATCCTCACCATAACCCTTGTAGGTCCCATTGTGAGAATTATGATCCTGCAAAAGGACCTGTTCTTCCTGCTTGGAGAATTCCAGTTCACAGTGACCTGACATGTCTTCTACTTTTAAACGAGAAACAGATTTGTTAGGTAAGAGCAAAACAGCCGATCGGGAATCCAATTTTTTTTGAACTTCCTCTCTAGCACTCTTTTGTGCCATTTCCTTTGAAGTTCTAGCAAATAGAAGTTTTACCGGTCGATCCTCTTTCAGCATCCACATATGGATAAAGAAACCAGTGCGCATCTCAAGAGAGATTCTATATGTGTTCACCGGAACCTCATCCAAATGTTCATTGAACTTTAAGACAGAGTTCAAAACGGGCTTGGCGATCATGTCGCCTCCCAGCTCAGAAAACCTTTGAAAGCCAGTCACCTCTTGCTCCATATGAGTGAGCAGGTAGTATTCCACCCGTACATTTTGGTGCTGGTCCTCTTCTCCTGCCGGAATCATCTCACCCCCGGGGGTATAGTAATCGACTCCGATCTGATTCGAGTGCATTAGAGACTTCAGATCTCGGTGAACAGCCCTTTTAAAGGCTGGGTCATTGGCATCTTGATCTAAAAGAGGCGCCACCATGCGAATCACGTCCGCTGGGCGCCCTCTTTTTAACATGGTAATGGCCCGATAGACCTCAATTTGACGTTGATTTTTTGCAGTAGCCACCCTTTGAGTGTACCGTAACCACCGAAAAATTCTAGGCTTTTTAGAAAATATAAACTTAGGTCTGTCTCAGGGTGGAACGATACAAAAACTGTCATGCAAACGAAGTATTCTAATTTCAGAAGGCAACAATGAGAAGGTTCGAAACCAACCACCACCCGAAAGCACCAAGATGGTGCTTCGAACTTTCTCCCAGCAGAACGTCAGTGGGCTAGATAAAAGAAGTACGTCCGTGGGCTAGAAATTAAGCAGAACGTTAGAAGACAAAATTAGAAAATCAATTTTTGAGTTGTAAAGGACGCTACGGGCTAGAGTGAAATTTGCAACCCAAACAGGGGATATCGTTGGGATTGTTGGCTCAGGTAACGCGATCACCATGGGCAACCAGCAAAAGCCACATCCCTTCCCTGTTCATTACATTATCCTATAACAGACCCTATCCATTCCTCAGGGCCCTACCCAGGGTCCTTTTTTTATTTCCCCTCAGGGGTGCGAATCATTTTTCGAACTTCATCAACATGTTCTGTTTCATTGCGCACAAAATCACGTGCCATTTCTTCGAGAGCAATATCCCCAAGTTCAGTTGCTGCAACTGCCAATTGCTTATAGAGCGCAACCGCCTCTTCTTCGTGGCGCAAACTTTCGTTCAACAATTGCAAAATGGTATGGTCATTAGTTTCAGTTGGGCGAGGCGGCCCCATGGTGGGATGACCTCCCAAAGAGGTGATTTTCTCACCAACCAACACCGCGTGATTCATCGACTCTGTGGCATTCTCGCGAAACCATTTTTGAATCGGAATTCGGTTGTATCCCATGATCATAAATGAGTAATGGAGGTACTGATTGATCCCTATCATTTCTTGCTGATAGATTTTATCTAGTAAGTCTAAGACTTGTTTGTTTTGATAAGTCTTTTCATTAACGCTCATGGAAACTCCTTCACTTTTGAATGGTGTCAGTTCGATTTCATTTAAAAGTGTTCACGAACGTATGTCAACGGATCGACGTCCTACGATGTCGACCCATAAAAAATTGCACTATTGAGCGACCGACTGCCCCATCAAATACTCTTCGGCACGACCGTCGACACGAGCCGTTTCGATCTCATTCTCAATCGTTTGCAAGCCTAATCCTGCGGTGGCAATATCGGAGCCGACTGTCATTTGATCCACTAGAATCATTAAGTTCATAGCCTCTGAAACACCACGAAGGGGATCGCGATCATCCATGTAAGAAGTTCGACCAGTAGCCTCGGAGTAACGCTGTTCAAGAATCTCATGGTACTCGTTAAGGTTTACCAAATGTTGCCTCACGGCTGCTTGTGCCTCCATAAGTTCTTCAAAGGTGAATTCATCATAGTCCATCAACAGGTAGTGAGGGTTGTCATTTTTGAAGGTCTCAATCGCTGTATGCAACTCTTCTGCTCGCTCACCAAGTTCGGTCTCTGCGAAGTCGGCACTGAACTGAGGGCCTTCGTCACCATCAGCCATAGAATCAAAGTCTATGGTTGGCAAAGTCGGAATCGTGATGCTGCTCACTGAGCCCGATGTCTTACGCGCGCGCACGGAAGCTAGAACAGCTCGCATCGCTGGAATAGTGTGTTGGTTGTTTCCATAAATAGAAATACCATTGGTTCCGTTGAGGTTCCCCAAATCTTCTTCGACGCTTTGTAATCGATCGATCAAATTTTCATACTCATTCAAACGAGAATCCGACCAAGTAACTCTGGGGGTTCCCATGGTACGGAGCTGATTCGCGATAGAGTTTTGTTCATCAACAAGTACACTGGCCTGATCTTGTGCTTGTTCTTCATCGGTTTTGTGATCACAGGCTGTGAAGGTCCCGAGCAAAACAATGCAAAGTAAGACATTCAAAATTTTTAACATGACTCTTCCTTTTGTGATTTGTCGCCATTTTACTGGTTTTCCGCAAAATGAGGTTAAAAAAATCGATACCTTGAAGTAATTACTCGAGTGTCAATGACAACAAACTAGACAGTTTAAGGAGTTAGCCATTCAGTGGGACATAGGCTTAGAAGGAACCTCTGAACTGAGGCTTGGGGCTTTATTAATTGTTCGCGCAGGGACTCCCGCCACTGTGGTATGAGCCGGAACATCTTTGTTTACAACCGAGTTAGCCCCCACCTTGACTCCGTCACCGAGAACGATCGGCCCAAGAACCTTGGCACCGGCACCCACCAAAACACCGTTGCCCAATGTCGGGTGACGCTTCACTTGATTGGTACTGACGCCCCCTAAGGTCACGCCATGGTAAATCCAACAGTCATCCCCCACTTCTGCGGTTTCACCAATCACCACACCCGCGCCATGATCAATCACAAAGCGTTTTCCAATTTTGGCTCCAGGATGAATTTCAATGAGTGTAAGAAAGCGAGAGATCTCTGAAACCAGGCGAGCCAAAAAATATAGCTTAAATCCATATAAAAAGTGAGCCAGTCGATGAAAGGCTATGGCTCTCGGCCCTGGATAGAGCAAGGCCACCTCGAAAAGGGAATGGGCTGCAGGGTCGTTCTTTTTATAAGCGTTTAAAAAATCAATCATTTCTCTATTTTCTTTAAATTATCTTTAAAGAAATGGCGAGTATAAAGTTGATTGAAGGAGGTCCATGAAGATTCTCCAGAGGTGTCTTGATTCAAAAATTGAGTGATAGAATCGATCTTACTGTCCAAATCGTCAATCATCCAAACAACATAGGCCTCAAGAAGCATAGGAACTTTGGGCGAACCGTAGTCTAAACGACCATGGTGGCTGAGAACAATGTGCTTGAGAATCGTAATCTGCTCTTCAGGAAAACCGAGGATCTGAGAGGCTTTCTTTTCTACCAGCTCTGAGGACATCACCAAATGCCCGACCAATCGCCCTTTGGTGGTGTAACGGATTCCCTTGGGAGTCCACTCCAACTCCCAAATTTTACCAATGTCATGGAAAATCGCTCCAAACAATAATAGGTCGAAATTCAACTGTTGGTACTGTTGGGCCACAAAAACCATCAATTTGCTGATCGATAAAATATGTTCAATCAGTCCACCCACTTTCACATGGTGGATAGATTTGGCCGCCGGTGATTTGAGTAGTAGTTCTTTAATTGAAGGGTCGTCTAAAGTACTTTTTATCAACTGCTTGATATGATCTGACTCAACGGATTCAACGATTTGTAATAACTCTTGTAAAACCTCTTCAGGTGATTGATTGATCTCACCGACAAAATCTTTAAAGTTTACTGTTTCATCTTTAATAGGGTCGATTTTATGAATCACAACCTGCTTTTTGTTTTGAAAAAGCTGAACTTGGCCTTTCACCATAATGATGTCACCAGATTCGAAGGAATTGTTCATTTTCTCGATGTTATCCCAAATCTTGGCATCAACGCTTCCACTCTTGTCGCTTAAATTCAAAGAGATGTACTGGTTGCCCTTTTTGTCGGTCAATAAAGTTTTATTCTTTGCCAAAAAAGCCGATTGTAAAACCTGCTTTTCTTCTAAATCCGAAACGAAAAGTTTATCCATATCTATTCTTTATCCCGACAGTTAAATTTTGGATATCTTGAATCCAAAAGACGAATATAGCCTATGAAAAGTCGCTCTTCAACCAACTGAAAAAACACAAAAGTTCCTGCCATCAAATGCAAATAATGCCTTCTGGAGCTGGTCACATGAATACCATTATCATATATAAACTGATCCTTGGCTTCGCTCAGGTCATAGATTTGCCCACAGCCATTACCCCACTGCTCGTCCTCAACCATTTTTCCAGGAGAATCGCTAATATAAAGCAGGTGAAGGTCGCTATCAAAGCTCAACTCAGGAATCAGGCGAATGAAAAATGGTCCTTTGCCAACAACATAATTAAATAGATCAAGGTCGCCGCCGCCCTCAATAAATGAAATTCGATGATTCAATCCACCTCGCAGTACAATACTATTTTCCGCCATAAGGTCCGCTTTAATCGAAACCGGCAGGACTGCGAAGTTCTCCAATACGCTTTGTTTTACGCCATCGGCACGCAAGACATCTTTGACGGTTTGCCACAGTTCTCTTGGCACTTGAATATTTTGATAGGTAAAAGGCATTTGCACTTCATTCCAACCGGGGGTACCCGCTTGGATCGCTTCATCAACACTTTCAGTTTCGTCTTGCGAAACCCCTGTAGACAAAAACAATGGACAAAAAAGTACTAGAATAAGACTGTGCCAAATCTTCAATTTAAAAATGATGAGCCTCCTATTTTTCAAGCTTTCGCTTAAGCTTTAAGAGTGGCGCAAAACCTGGAGAGTTTTGTAGACCAAGAGAAATGGAATGTTTTGCTTTTTGCCGATCTTTAGCCATATTGACCTCACTCTCTCCCCATCGAAAATACAATGGCGACAGATGTTTCGCATGTTGTCCACGAAAAATGGCCTCGCCACAACTGAGGTCATCGGCAAATAAACAGCCTCGAAGTATGGTTTCAACGACAGGTTGTTTCAAATCAATTTGACCAATAAAGCCCAGTGCGTTCTTGGCCTGGGACACATCATTGAGCATAAGAGTGGTTGAGGCATAAAGGGCTTGTAGAATTCCGTCATTATTTTTTTGCGACATTAACCCTTCAAAAATCTTCTTTGCATCCAGCGGACGATTCACTTTTATAAAGCAGAAGCCTTGCAGAAGTTTTTGGTTATAGTCCGACAAATGCTTTCCCAGTACTTTGCAATAATGAAAGAAGTCCAACCAATTGAAGCTTTGAAAGTCGACTAATGTATCGTGGACGTGGAGTTTGGTGAGCTCCATATCAATACGCATAAAATTGTTAATATGACTTTGCAGTTCATCGGGAGAAGCTCCCAATTTTTCATGAACCATGGCAATCAAGAACATCACTTCTTGGCGGAAATCAAAAAACTCGGTGGCAAAGTTACCCGAGACGGACAGCGCTTCTCGTAGTGCCACTTGATCGTCTTTAGCTATTCCTTTTTCCGCGAGGCTACGAATGTATAAGTAATGAGCCAATGGATCATCCGGGTGATCCGCCACCACTGATCGCATCAACTTCATAGACTCATCATAGCGTTGCATTTTTAAAAGACTAAATGCCTTGTTGAGCTTTCCGGGTAGGAACTCAGGGTCAACCGCCAAAGATCGGTTGTAAGATTCTAGAGCTTCTTTGTACTGCCCTCGGTAGGAATGAGACAGTCCAATAATATTGGTTGCGACTTTTTCAGTGATTTTTTGTTTATTGGTTATCAGTAAGTTTTCAAGAAGCGCTTGGGTTTGGTCAAACTTCCCATCAAACTGAATAGCCAGAGGAGACATTTTAATCAACAGGTTCGGGTCAGTTGGTGAAATGTTATAGGCTTGGGTAAAGTTTCGTAAGGCCTTCCGGTATTCACCCACATGCAAAGAGTCAATCGCCACATCGGTCAATTGATCATAAGCCGAAATTTTCTGTTCGATTAAACGCGACTGATTGAATTGGAAAACCAGATACGAAGCCACACCTATGACGATCAAGAAAAATGAAAAGATAAATGCTGCCGGAAAACGTTTCGGTGGGTATACTGGTTTGATAACTGCCGGTGGAATATAAGGCGTTCCACTAACCTCAGCGGGCGTCTCGCCCGACGGTTGCTGTGGTCGATAAATGACCGTGCCCTCTGTCATATCATCGGTGGGCGTCTCGGCTATACTTTCATTGTCTGTGGTGGTAACCGTCGGTTCTGTCTTATGGGTAATAGAGACTGTTTCAGCATTCGTTAGGTCATGTGTCTTAGTACCTATGTCCAATGTAGCCGTTACCGTTTGTTCTCTCTGATTGTAAGTTGTTGCTTTAAGTTTTTCTATGGCCGCGGCAAAAAGGGAGTGGTCTTTGATCGGGCGCCATCTTTCAAATGGGCCTTTGATCTCATCGAGCAGGTGAATTTCACCGGTAAAGATATTCTCAACAACAACATCAAATTCATAAGGGCCTTGAATTGCGTCACTGGATTTAACTAACCACTTTTTGTTAACCGCGCTCATACCCTCATACCCCAATCAATGGCGAAAATGCCTGGCCCCGGTGAAGACCATTGGAATCTTCAGCTTTATTGCTTCTGCTATTACGGCATCGTCTTTAATTGAGCCTCCGGGTTGAACTATGGCTTTCGCTCCATATTTTGCTGCCATCTCAATCGAGTCAGGGAATGGAAAAAAAGCGTCACTGGCCAAGTACTTTGTCGTCTCTTGTGGATGAAACTTTTCAGCTCTTCCAAAAGCTTGCTCAACAGCATCCACTCGATTGACCTGCCCCATACCCAAGCCAAGGCTTTGGTCTTCACTGGTCACTGCAATGGCATTGCTTTTTAGTGCCGAGCAGACTCGCCAAGCAAATTGCAAACCTCTCCAATCTTCTTTTGAAAGGTCTCCAGCCACCAGCTTCCAGTCTTGAATATCTGTATTCACTTGGTCTTGAGTTTGGCGAAGGAATCCCCCAGTGATTGTACGGTACAGATCCTGTTGATTGGTCGTTGCATCGGCAACGCCCTGCCAAGTCAGAACTCGCAAATTCTTTTTAGTGGCCAAATGAGCTTTCGCATCTTCGCTCACCGACGGGGCCACAACACATTCTAAAAACAGTTGTGTGAGTTGTTGAGCACATTGCAAACTGATCTCTTGATTCAATGCGATTATTCCACCGAATACGCTCACAGGGTCGGCCGCTAAAGACTTCTCCAAGGCTTGTTCAATCGATTCGGCAACAGCCACACCGCAGGGGTTGTTATGTTTCACTGAAATCACCGTCGGCCCCTCACTGAAAAGCCTTAGAGTTGTGATTGCAGCGTCCAAATCCAGTAAATTATTATAGGAAAGTTCTTTGCCTTGAAGGATTTCTGCTTGATGAATTCCTTGGCTCTCACTTTGGTACCACCAGGCTTTCTGGGCTGGATTTTCACCATAACGAAGTGCTTTGTGAACGGTTCCAGACAAACCATCGACCGCCCCATCTTGCAAGTAGCTAGCAATGGCATTGTCATAGTCACTCACATGACGAAACACTTTGGCCGCTAATTTTTTTCTTTTTTCGACAGGTAGAGCTTTCTCCTCTTTAACCCAACTGTAGTCTTCAGGATCGCAAACCACAGCCACACTTTGAAAGTTTTTGGCCGAAGCTCGCAACAAAGTTGGTCCACCAATGTCAATCAACTCAACCATGGATTTTTCATCTTTGTCGGCTTTAAGCCCCTCTTGAAAAGGGTATAAATTGACGACAACCAAATCGAAAGCCTGCAGGTTGTATTCTTTCAATATCTCTTGGTCTTCAGGAACATCGGCTCTTTGCAGCAAAGGCATATGAATGTGAGGATGAAGGGTTTTCACTCTTCCTCCCATGACCTCTGGAAATTTGGTTTGGTCACTGACCTTGGTCACATTAAATCCTCTGTCTTGTAAATACTTAGCTGTCCCTCCAGAAGAAACAATTCGCATTCCACTCTCGGCAAATGGGCGAAGAAAGTCCTCCAACCCTGTTTTATCTGACACACTCACCAACGCATTTTTAAACATAAGCTCTTCCTTAAAAGTTCATTCGAGATAGAAGAACTTTTATATCGTCGTTAGTGAGGAAGAGTCCAGCTCCAATGAAGCTCGACGCATTGTCATTGCCGTTAGCAAATATGTACTGCTGTCCTCCGACCACATACATTCCTTTAAAGAAACTGTAACGAAGGTAGGCGCGCAGATTGGGGGTGTCGAAATCAAAGGCATCAAAGGAGAAACGCATGCGATTTTTATAGAAATTATACTCAATTCCAAGCCCACCGCGGCTCTCCATCATTCCACCTTTGATGGTCCAATTGTAAAATTTCTTTCCGAACAACGCAGTTAAGCGTAGCTGGTAGTCCTTGGCAGTTTCTTGGATTGTGACGGTGGGTGTCCCGCCATCAACGGTGTTGGTTTGAGTTTGTCGCGAGATCACACCATCCGGGGATGTGATCCCCGCCACTTCGTAGAAGCGATCTAAGCCCGGTTGAATTCTCACCCCAATATAAGAGCGGACGCCATCGCCGTTAGTGAGGACGTGTGAGTAATAATCAAAACTGGTTTGAATTTTTGAACCGGCATCAATGAAGTTGTTAATTCCTGCAATTGCTGTGTTCAATTCTTCCACGGTCTCTTCGTCGTTAACCAAGCGACCAATGGTTCCCTCTCCTCGATTGATCTTTCCTGAGATCTCATCGATGTTTCCGAGGGCACTCTCTAAACGAGCCATTGACGAATCAAACCGAGCTTGAAAACCCTCGTCACTTTGATCGTTGATCAACTCATCCAACGTTCCTGTCACATTATTCAAATGGTCGATCAACTCGGCCACTTCATCTTTTTTATTGTTCACCAGGCCTGACAAATCTTCGGTTAGTCTTTCTATGTTTTTTACGATTTTACCAATGGGCTTGCTATCATCACCTTCGGTGGCATCGCGAATGTTATTGACGACTTCACCAAGGGATTGGGTGATTTTACTGACTTCTGTGACCAAGCGGTCAATGGAGGCATTGTCTTCGACAACTATTATTTGTTCTTTATTTTCCAGCTCCGGATCATTCATCGAGCCAGGGATAATTTCTACATGTTTATCACCAAGAATACCATTGGCACGAATTTCAATTTTGGAGGATTGAGTCAATACCACATCTGGGCGAATCGCCATTTCAACAATCGCTTTGCCTTCGCTGAGTTTGATATCTTCTATCATCCCCACACGGATTCCCGCCACATTCACTGGCGACTTCTTGATCAGTCCACCAGCGTTTTCAATTTCAAACCAAACCCGCTTGGTTCCCCCCAAGTAATTCGGACTCTCTGACACCCGCATAGACATCACCCCGACCAAGGCCGATACAACAACAACCATCAGTCCAACTTTAAATTCCGGGGTGTTTAAGAGGTTCATTTTTTATTAACTCCTTTAGAAACAAAACGGGCCACTAAAGGGTTATCGGATTCTAAGAAAACTTTTGGAGGGCCATGGAGTAAAACTTTGCCGCTGTCTAACATTGCTACATAATCTCCGATGCGAAAAGCTGCGTGT
>CBDUOS010000065.1:0-17277 GCA_965368905.1 uncultured Bdellovibrionales bacterium
TAACTGGACTAAGGTTTGTATTCGCTAGAGCGTCTTTCCACTTGCTTAAAATCCGACTAAACTGGGCTATGAATTACCTTGGTATAGGTATTTCTTGAACTCAATCGACTAGGAAAATGGAACTTTGATGAAAGCATTTACTCTACTCACATTCGTATTCGCTTTTGGATTCACCCTCTCTGCTTGGGCGGCTCCCAACCCCACAGCGAGCAGCCAAATGGTGGCGCCAAAATTGGGGATTCACAAATCCAAGTTCGGTTTCGAAATCTTAGCCAAAAATACAGCTTGGATTAAAACCAAACCACCAAAGAAAGCGCGATTTATCGAAACGGTTTACCGATCGCCAGTCGAAAGAAACAATGTTCGTGCTTCCCTTTCTGTGCGCGTGGATAACATGCGTCGCCCCACTTCAATTAAAAAGTATGTGCGACGTTGGATCAAAGAGTACCCGAAATACGGCTATGATGTTCTTGGTTCAAAAGGGTTCAAAAGCGGTGGCAAAAAAGGTTATGTGATTGATTTGATCAATACTAAAAAGAAACGCCAACTGCGCCAGGTGATTTACCTCAACAAACAAACCGCCGTACTCATGACTTGTCGAGACCACACTGCCAGCTTTAACCAATCACTCAAAGAGTGTAACAACATCGTTAAAGCCTTCGACTGGTCGAAAAACTAAAAAAGGCTTACTAAAACCTTTTTTATCCAAATATTTTTTTGAATGCGCCTTTGATCTTACCGACCACACCTTTTTCGGCTGTGGTTTTCTTATTTTTACTATGCGATCGTCTTTTGTTGTTCTTCGGCTTGCTACTGCTTGAGCTCTTTTTAGGCTTATTTGAACGTCTCTTTTTACCGCTGCTCGACTTCTTCTCTTCGTCTTTAGATTTGTGGCGGCCCGATCTTTTATCGCGATGAACTCTTTTGCCCTCAACACTGCCGTCTTCAGACTTTTTACGACGCCGGTTTTTATTTTCAGACTTTTTGCCGTCAGGTTTTTTACTCTCTGACCTCTTCTCGTCTTTTTTACTGTCGTCGTCCTTCTTTTTACCTTTACGTTTGCGGTCACGATCACGGTCGTCTCGGCCTTTACCACCCTTGGTGTTCTTGCGACGGCGATCAGCACCTCGTCCACCACTGCCACCACTCTGAGTGCGGCTACGTTTAATGATAGACTGACCTCTTGGAAACGGTGAGAAATCATCTGGAAGCTCACTGTCTTCCATCCAACCAGAGTCCACTGACCGATCCAAATACTTTTGGATTCGATCCAAGGCTTCCACATCTTTATCACTGACAAAGCTAAAGGCGATTCCTGATTCACCGGCACGACCGGTTCGACCAATACGGTGCACATAGTTTTCCGCATCATCGGGGAGTTCATAGTTAATCACCATGTCCACACCTTCGATATCCAAACCACGAGCTGCCACATCGGTAGCCACAAGAATATTTTCTCCGCCTTCTTCACGAAAGCGAGTCATCACTCGTTTACGCTGTGCCTGAGATAGTAAAGACGAAATGCCTGCTGCTTTAAAACCATTTTTATTTAAAAACTCCGCCACTCTCTCGACATGCGATTTAAAGTTGGTGAAGATGATCACCTGACGAGGCTTATGTTTATTCAACAAGCCCAACAGATGCCCTGGCTTCTCAGCGTTTCCGAGATGAAAAATGGAGTCCTCGACATTGTCGGCCGTCATTTGATCTTGCGAAACTTTGATCTCAACAGGGTTAGCACCAAACTGGTAAGCCACGTTGAAAACGTCCAAGTTGAGAGTGGCACTGAACAATAGTAATTGCCGCTCTTCTGGAATTCTTCGCAAAATGTATTTCATGTCATCTTTGAAACCCATATCGAACATTCGATCGGCTTCATCAAAAGTCACAGAGCGCACTTGTTTTAAATCCACTTTGTGTTGCTTATACAAATCGATCAAACGACCAGGCGTTGCCACAAGAAAAGTGAATCCTTTGTCTATATTTTCAATTTGTTTTTCGATGGAGACACCACCGTAGACCACCACAACTCGATGGTCCGTGCCTTTCAAAAAATCCAGGGCACAGTCTTTGACCTGCTCGGCCAATTCACGAGTGGGAACTAAAACCAGGTTAAAGTGGTCTTTCTTCCATTCGGGGAAGGCACGACCTTTTATTTCTTCGGCATCACTGGGTGTTTCTGAACGTAAAACTCGTTCGACCAGAGGAAGTAAGAAGGCCGCTGTTTTACCGGTTCCGGTTTGGGCAAGACCCGCCACATCTTGTCCGCTCATTACCAAAGGTATGGCGCGGTCTTGAATGGGCGTGCTCCGTTCAAATCCTAAACCTTCTAGGACTTTCTTGAGGTGGTCACTTAATTGATATTCGCTGAATTGTTTACCTAGATCCATTTGAACTCGTGCTGTTTAAAAGCATGGTTCTATCACTGCTTATTGCTCGCGGCAATGTCGAAAAAATCTCCAATAATTCGGAGGGTTTCCAGTGGTTTCTCGGCATGCACCCAGTGCCCAGCACCTTCAACGGTCGAGCCCTGGATCCTTAGGTTATTTTCTAAAACCTTAATAAATTCAGACTCTTTCAGGTGTGTGGAGTTTCCACCACGAAGGTACAATGTGGGCATTGCCAGATTTTTGAACTCACCCCAGTAGTCCTTGTGTCGGGACTGCTCCAAGGATTGGCGAATCAATTCTTTAGAAAAGATCCAATCCATCTTGCCTTCTTTTTCAACTAAACTACTGTAAAAAAACTCCATAACCATCTTGTTTGGGTATTTTTGCAAAAACTGGGTTTCCATAAACGAACGAGCCTCCGCTCGGGATGAAAAAGGCACCGGCACGGACTCCAATTGATTGAGAATTCCCTGCATCGAATCCCAGTCTGCCGAAGGGCCAATATCAACAATGACCAACTTCTTCACCAACTCTGGATGCTGGTCGGCAAAATACAGGGCGACACGACCACCCATGGAGTGTCCAACCAAATAAATGGGTTCGTCCCAGCCCAAATGCTCTAAAAGCTCCGAAAGGTCGTTTGCGTAATCGCCCAACTGAAAACCCTTTTCGGGGTGCCACGACTGACCGTGGCCACGCTGATCATAGACTAAACACTGGAAATTCTTCGAGAATTTCTTAGCAATACTCGACCAGTTCCTACCCTGCCCCATGATTCCATGTAAGAATACTAACTTTGGAGATGTGTCATCGCCTAATATTTGGTAGTTAATACGTTTTTCAATGGGAAGCATTAGGAGCCTTAGGACAGTGAAACATTCCTTACCTTTGAACGAAGAGTGGATTGATGCTCAAGCGCTAAAAATAGTTAAAAAACTACAATCTCACAACCACACCACTTACCTAGTGGGTGGGTGCGTCAGAGATTTGCTCATCGGTCTACCTCCAAAAGATTTTGATATCTCCACAGCTGCCACACCTGAGCAAGTGAATCGGGTGATTCGACCGTCGTATATTATTGGGCGACGCTTCAAACTGGTTTTAGTGAAGCGGTACGGAGAGCAATATGAAATCTCCACCTTCCGTGGACAGTCTTCCAACGAAGAAGACGAAGACGGTCCAATCACCGATGACAACACTTTTGGTTCGCCAGAGGAAGATGCTCGTCGTCGCGACTTCACCATCAATAGTTTTTTCTATGATCCCATCAAATTTGAATTGCACGACTACTGCAATGGTTTGGCCGACATCGAAAGCCGCACGGTTCGAATGATTGGGGATCCCATCACTCGAATTCAAGAAGACCCTTTGCGGATGCTGCGTGCCATTCGCTTTGCACATAAATCCAACTTTAGAATCGAAGAAACTTTACGTGATGCCATTTGCCAGCTGGCCGACCAATTGCCATTGACTGTCTTACCCCGTCGTCGCGAAGAACTTTTAAAATTTCTACGTCTGAACACAGCCAGCAATTTGTTATGGGAATGCCAAGATCTCAATTTGATGAAGCACTTAAGCCCTACCTTGAATGATACGATGACCCATCACGATGGCGATCTGTTTACCAGTTATCTGAATCAAGGTTTGGAGTGTGTTTCTGATTTCGGAAACCCCAACGAGCTGTTCTCGGTTTTACTTTTTTCAATGATCTCGGCCAAACATCCTGAATTTTGCGAAAACCTTGAACTGACGGATGGGCAAATTGAAAGTCTGTCTGAGATTCTAAAAAATGAATGGGGCATGTTCCGCAACGAGCAGGAGCTGTTTTTTCAGACTTTGAAATTTATTAAAAATCTGCAGAGTATTACAGACCTAAGCAAGCTGCGATCACGGTATAAAGTCCACTTGTTGAAAAGCAACAGTATGGTGACCGCTCTCACCCTTTGCAGTGCCTATAAGCTGCTCTCTGAGCCCCACCTTTTCTACTGGGCCACTGAGTACTGGAAGGACAACAGGCGCTAGCCTAGGCCCCTAAATCCACTGGAAAATTGCAATTTAAAGTGTTATTCTAAAACCCTACAGACCTAGGAGGACAACATGGGTGTAGGTGGTGGTCAGCTTCTGATAATTGCCATAATTTTAGTGGTGCTTTTTGTGGCGCCTTCCCGTTTACCAGGTCTTGGCAAATCTCTTGCTCAAGCGATCCGCGGATTTAAAAAGGGTATTCAAGACGACGAAACCGATGTGACCGAATCAGTAAAAAGAGAAAAGCTGGAAGAAAATGAAGGCGAAACCGTTTCGACAAAGTCCACGGAGAAAGAAAAAGTCTGAACACATCCATTTTTAACATCACTTGTGATGTACCACCACCCAAGGCTGAACTCATTTCTCTCTCAGCCTTTAAAACTTACGAACCTTAAAATCGTGATTGCAGTATTGAATGAAGCAAATGTTATGATGCTCGCGGCACATTCGGAGTGCGATCAGTTTTGCTTGTGATGGGTTGGGGTCACTGAAAAAGTGGCCCCCGTGACCGCCGCCATCTTCCTCCTCGGGACTAACAGCTTTGCAAATATATGGCTTTTCGTCTTCAGAGCTGGAGGCACAACCACCCAGCATGGCCAATAAAACCAAGAGAGTCATTGGTTGTTTTAGAAAGTTAATTTTAAAAGGCAAGACTCGGCTCATCTTTTCCTTTGTAAACAAAGATCAAAAGCTTTGCGCTGTTTCGACAATTGCACCAACGCCCAAACCAAACATTTCGTAAAGTTGGTCCGAAGTGTAGGCACTGCGGCCGAAGTGGTCTTTGATGCCTAGCGTTTTCACTTTGCAATCCACATCGGCTGTCATTAGAGCGTGGCAAGCCATGGCGCCCATTCCGGCCACTTCGCGGTGGTCCTCGATCGTGACCATGCGACCACCGGTTTTCTGTAAGCAGGTCTTCAATGTTTCAACGTCTGGGGCGTTGATCATTGATGGATTAACCACAATGGCGCCAACCCCTTCTTCGGCCAAACGCTTTTGTGCGATCAAGGCATTTTCGATCAATGATCCAGCCGCCAACAAGGTCACAGAGTTTTTGTGGTCAGCCGAGGTGTCGGTCACCACTTGTGCTTTTCCATAACTGTATACTGGGTTTTCTGCAAAACTCTGTGGGTAAGTCTCGCGACCAAGGAAGAAGACCGTACTGCGTGGTGTTTTTCCGCTTTTGCGAGCGTCAGCAAATTTTTCGACACATTCAGAGACCAAGGCCTTGGCTTCATCAGCACAGGTCAAGCAAATCACGTCCACATTTGGAATCGCAGACATCATTGAAAAGTAAGTTAAAGCTTGGTGAGAGGCTCCATCAGCCGCATCTTGAAATCCTGTATGTGAGTATACTGCGATGATCGGCGCTTGTGACAAACCACTCATAATCAAAGGCAAAGCGCCTTTGGTCACACCAAACTGTGCAAAGGTGTCCACCACTGGAATATAACCTTGCTTTGAAAGTCCGACGGCCATGCTGACCATATTGCTCTCGGCCACACCCACTTCAAAAGTAGCGCGTGAGTATTTTTTTCGAAACCCAGCCACACCGGTCGAGCCTTGCAGGTCCGCCGACACAGAAACGATTGGAAAACTTTTCTCAAACATTTCACAAAGGGCATCGGTCACACCCGTTTGAATTTTTGTTCTGTCGCCATCGACTTTTTCAAACGGAGAGGTGGGTTTGTTGAGGTGAGAAAGTTCAATGGCCCATTGGTTTAAGACATCGGGGGTTTTATCTTCGCCGTAAATTTCTTCGATGAAGCTTTGGATCTCATCAGCTTTCTTAAGAGGAAAGCCATGACCACCAGAGGCAGATTCTTCAGTTTTCGCAACACCTTTTCCCTTGATCGTTTTCAACCAAAGTAATTGTGGCTTTTCAGGTTGGGCCTTCGCCTTTGTTGTCGCCTCTTCAATTTTCAAATACACATCTTGCAAGTTGTGTCCGTCTTCTACAAGCGTCACATCCCAACCCAAGGCAGATAAGGATTCAAAGGTGGGTTTCATTGAAAAAGAGTCCTCATCGATGCGGCCAGAAAGTTTGGTGTTGTTATCGCTCACCATGCAAACAAAGGGGCCCATCTTACCTTTGGCGGCAAGTCCGGGAATAGCGGCAAAAGCCTCTTTGGCCTCCCCTTCCATACAAGCTCCGTCAGAGATTGCGGTGATTGTTGTTCTTGGAGTCGCACTCATGGACTCCGCTGCGGCTAAGCCTTGAGCTTGTGGCAAACCGGAACCAAGAGGTCCGTTGGAAATGTAAACACCCTCTGGAAACAAGTGGGCTTCTCCATGACCGGTCAAACCACTTTCAATGGAGCGAAACCCTTTAAGTGAATCAATGGTCAGGTTGGCCAAACCGTAATTGGCTTTCAAGGCATAAATACCGTTTTCACAGTGGCCAGCATCGTTAATGAAATGAAACATTTCAAACCAATTTTTATCGGCTTTCTCGGCTTCCGTAAACATGTAGGCGTGACAGGCCGACATCATCTCGGCAAAGGCGGCCGGCCCACCAAAGTGGCTGGCGGCCCCGCCGATCACAGCTCGCATATCCATCAAGGCCACAAGGGCGCGGGTGGATTTAGGACAAACCGCTTTGAGAGTCTCTCCTTGGCTATTTTGGACTTCAACTGAGAATTGGGGTTCACGTGTGGGATTGCCATGTAAAGTTTGCGGCGTATTAAGTTTTTCCATCTAAAGTCCCTTTGTCCTATGCTCGAATGGGTTGCACACTAGGCTTCGAATTTCATTTACTCATGGGGTACTCGATTAGGCCTTAGGTGACAAGCTTTTTGCAGAATCAACAAGTCGGCCCTGCTCAATCTGACAGACCTCTTGGGCCAATGTTTCAACGTCCTCGCGATCATGGGTTACCAGAAGCACAGGGCATTTCATATGCTGACAAACTTGCTGAATCATAGCCCGTGACTTGCCCCTTAAATCTTCATCTAAAGATGAAAAGGGTTCATCCAAAAGCAGCATTTTAGGGCGATAGATCAGAGCACGTGCCAAAGCCACCCGTTGCTTTTCTCCTCCAGACAAACTGAAGGTTTTAGATCTCAGTTTGGGACCAATTTGCAGTGTTTCCACTAACCATTCGAAATCGGCCTGCCAATTCGTATGCACTTTTTTAAGGACGGGGAACATGATGTTTTCTTGCGCTGACAGATGGGGAAACAGTCCCAGGTCTTGGAAGACCACACCCAAACCTCTTTTCTCGGCAGGCAAACAACCCAGATCTTGGCCGTCCCACATCCACTTCAACTCAGCTACCGGATCCAAACCCAATAAGCTCCGCAGGATTGTGGTTTTACCAGCACCCGAAGGCCCCCACAGTACAGTGACCCCTTGGTCCGCTAAGGTCCAATCGCTGATCTCTATCTTGAAGTCGCCGAGATCACGGCTTAATTTTTTGACCACTGACATAGCTCAACCCTTGAAAGGAAAAAAACACCACAGCTCCACAGATCACCATTGGCCACAAATATATCACAGCTTGTTCACTTCGGTAATGGGACAAAGTTTCTTTCATTTGATAAGCCAAAGTCTGCACTTGTGAGGTCTCGACAAAAAAACCTGTGATAGCAAAATCACCACAAGCCCACACACCCGCCAGACCACTCAACAAACACAGACTCGGCAACACTTGAGGAAACAAGACCTGACTAAACACCCGTGACCATGGCACCGCTAAGTTGCGAGTGGCTTGCACTTGACCGTGCAGGTTTTGCAGTTGTTCATGAAACGATAGGCGGTACAAAAACGGAAGGTATAACAGCGTTAAAGCCACGACGATCTTGAAGAGGGCCAAGCTTGTGGAGCTCCCAGGCAAGAGTAAAAAGGCAAAGCCGACAATCACCCATCCTGGGTGCACGAAGGCCAACAAGGCTTTTCCCATCCAACCGCGAACATACGCAAATGTAAGAATCGTTAAAAAGCAAAACACAAGAAGTCCAACTGCCAAGCCGAGCAAAAGAGTTCCCCGAAAGGCGCTTCCAGAGATTTGAGAGTTCCATTGAAACAAACTGGGTAGAGACAATAAAAAACCAATCAATAAAAATAAGGATGGCGCCAAAACTATCGTCAGCAAGGGTTTGACACCAAGATATCCAAGCGAAACCGAAGGATGTCCCGGGCTCGAAGCACTCCATGTTCTATTTTCTCGCACCAACAAAGATAGACAAAAAATAAAAGCAAACAGGATCATGCTGTAAGCTGCGGCTTGCCCCCACTCTCCAAACAAAACCACCTTTTCATACAAAAAAACTTCGATCCCACCGTAAAGGCTGCCTCCAACCAGAAAAGGCACTGAGAAACTGAAAAAATAGAGAACAAAAAAGTAAAAAGCCAAGGCTTGTAGCTCGCCATTCAATTCTTTTAAAATTCCATAGAACAAAAGGCGGCCTTTTGGAACTCCGGCCACTTGAGAAAACTCTAACCACTCCGAGGCACGCTCACGTATGAGATGGTAAAGAATCACGGTAACCAAGCCGACGTTCATCAACACATGAAAAAACACCACAGCCCATAATCCAGTGGGCAAGTAATTCATGACTCGTACTGAGAGTGTCACCACCAAAAGCGGAGGGACAAACCCCGGCAAGATCAAAGCAAATTGCAAAAACTGCATTTTTTTGCTCGGCATGCCTCCTGCAATCGAAAGCAAACCTAACGTCGCTAGGCCCCCTAGGATCATGGTTAACAGGGTCGATAGAATGGCCTGCTTTATGGCGCCCAAGCCGATCTTAGCCAACAAGGGGTCCCACTCGAAACTGAGTAACGGAGCCTGCAGACTAATAAAAAAGACAGGGAAGATCAGTGCCACCAACACCAAGAGAAACAACGACTTCCTTAGTAAAATATTTTTTTCCATATATTTACCAATTGCCTCTTGTTTCGAATCAATGTCAGATTCTCCATCGGTTTGTTATAGCGAATGCGTTTTGGCACCTTGAAGGCCTCACCTGCTAAGGCTCTGCCATCGACGGGAAACATATAGTTTTTCTTCATTAAGATCTTTTGAATTTTTGTATTCAAAAGAAAGTCAGCCAACTTCTGAGCCCCAACGCAGTTCACGCAAAAATCGGGAATCCCAGCATACTCCACTTGAATAGGGTGAGGATTACTGAACTCGATCGCTTTATAAGAAGTGTCTTGTTCTTCTAGCTCATGATAAAGAGGCGATGTGAAATACGAGAACACCATTGTCGGCTGCTGCAGCTTGAAAATATTGTAACTGGATGACCAAGAGGGAGACATCACTCGAATACTGGGTTTCAATTTTTTTAAAAACTCAAAACCTTTCTCTTGCCCCATATCAGCAAGGACCCACAACAGAAACTGAAGCCCCGGGGAACTCATGCGCGGATCCTGTAACAACAAAGTGTTATGATATTTTGGGTCCGTCAGGTCTTGTAAACTTGTAGGTGGTTCAATTTGCCCCTCTTTATAAACGAAGGTCATTGGCCCCCAGTCGTAAGCCAGAAAATCATGAAACTGAGATCCGGCTGGCAGAAGGTTTTTTTGAATTTCCGCGTGGGCATCTTCCATCCCGATCCATCCAAAAAACTTGCGAGCTTCATGAATAGAAAACTGATCCAAACCAATGATCATATCAGGTTGATCGGTTTCTCTTTTAAATTTCAATCTTTCGATCAACAGCCCTGCATTGCCAGCGTTGATCCACTGAATTTTAAGTCCTGTTTCTTTGGCAAATTGCTTCGCAATCTCTGGCCCCGCACCCCACTCTTGAATAAAGGATGAGTAAGTCATCACCCGCACAACTCCGGGTTGGCGTTCGATCGTTTCGTCAAAAAATAAGTAGGGAAAGAAAAGAACAAACAGAACTGCGATCAGTACAAATAAGTAAATAAAAAACGATTTTTTAATCATGGTAAACTACCAAAGAAGTCCGCGTCGGCTTTTGAAAAAATAGTAATCCAAGCCAAGGCAGCGGCCAGCCCCCAACATAAAAAACAGCAGGTGAATGTAAAACAAAAAGACCTGCCCGGGACTGGTTTGAAACTCAAAGAATAAATAGATATGCATGGAGAGAACCATCCCTAAAAGACTGGCGATTCGTACTCCAAAACCAAGTATGTAAGAAATCCCAATAAAAATTTCAAAAATAAGGAGGACGTAGGTCATAATTGCCCACTGAGACTGAATTAAACTTTTAAAAATCTCAAAATAAAGGCCTGAGCTTTCGCTAGCCATACTGAGGTTGAGGCGTTCGCTGATATAGGGGTGTTCAAGATAACCTGTCTGTACTCGACTCACCACAGTAGAGATCGATTGGTAGCCAATGATGATTCTGACAATAGCAACGGGGTACATATGCCCGACGTATTTAATACTCTCTAGAAATGAGGCCAGCATCAGAAATCCGTTTGTTCTGCGCTGAATTCAGCGACTGTTATTGCTTTCAAACCCATGGGCACACTTTCTCACGATTCTGGCCCTGGACCAAGGAAATTTCTGCCTTAAACTTAAGTCTCGTATTTCCCCACTAGCAAGACATAAAAGGCGATTATTTATAAAATAGAGGCTATGGAAGTACAAAGCCCTAAGTCCTCAGATTGGACAATTCTGAATGAGTTTTTAGATAAACAATTACGCGCCAATGTCGAGTGGTCCTTGAAAGACGAGTACCCCTTGGCCTTCTCTGAAAAGAATCGAGAAAATATTCGATTGATCAAAGAGAACGAGCAAGTGGTGGCCCATGCCGTTGTCCAACCCAGCCTGATCAAAACCCATTACCATCTGTTTAAAGTGGGTCTCATCGGAAGTGTGGTGACCGACGAATCCAAACGCGGCCAGGGGCTCAGTCGAGAGATACTAGAAAACTGCCTGGAAGCTTGTCAAACTCAGGGCTGTGACTTGGCCATGCTATGGACCGATCTGTTTAACTTCTATGCAAAATTTGGCTTCGAAGTTGCCGGTTCAGAGATTGCCCTGCAGGCTGATGAAAACTTCAAGCCAGAAACCAAAGAGTCATTGAAAATCTTAGAAACCACCCAGGTCTCAGCTGCGGCTCTCCTCAAAATTTTTAACAAGCACAACCTACGAAGTATTCGAGTCCAACAAGATATTGAACAATTTCTAAAAATCCCACAAACCGAGCTTTACACGGCCTGGAACCAACAAACCAATGCTTTGGAGGCTTACTGCGTTGTCGGTAAAGGTGCCGACTTTACCAATTACGTTCACGAATGGGGGGGAGGCGTTGCCGCCATCCAAACTTTGGTAAAACATATCCAAAATAAAAAACAAACAACAATAACGCTCATCACACCACCGCAATGCCAAAATCTAATCCAAAAAATGGAAAGTGGCGGTGCTAAAAAGTTTTTTGGCGTTCTTGGTATGGTTTCGATTATCAACCCCACCAGCTTCTGTAAAAAAATTAAAAAAGGGGCACGAGCCATTGGCTACAATGACTTCGTTTTTGAGTATCGTGACGGCCAATACTATTTTGGCTACGGTGAGGAAATTTATCAAACCGATTCGAATCACGATATCATTCGTTTGGTTTTTGGCCCCGCCAAACCAGATCAAATTCACAGTTTCAGTGACAAAGCCTTGGATGCTCTCAATGATATTTTTCCAATTCCCTTCTGGGTTTGGGGTTGGGACTCCATTTGATGAAAAAACTTGTTTTGTGGCTTGTATTGCCGGTTCTATTGGCTTGTGAAAGAAAAGCTGGGGACACATCACGTGGCCCACAAACCAATCCCACAGCGATCAAAGCCTTGCAAAACAGTTTTATTTCAGAGCTCGACCCATACAGTATTCAAAAAGGACAGAAGGTTCATTATATTGAATCCCAAGAGATCATCAGCTCACAACAACCCATTAAAGCCTTCAGTAAAGAGTGGACCACCAAAGTCACCGAGGTCGAGAATCTACCCGAAGAGCGCATCATCACGACCTACAAAACTGTGATTGATAAGCTTTGGGATAAAGACTTTCCCTATATTTTCAAAGGTGTCTACTTTCTTGAACAGGTTGAGACCATGCGACTTCTCAATCAGTTGGACCAAGACGATCCAGATCGCTACAGCATGAAATCGATTCTCAACCAATTGGCTGAAAAGGGTCAGGTTGAAGAAAAAGAGATCAAAGGGGTGGCTTTTCATAATTTAAAACACAGCGAAGCGGTCCTTATTCCACCTGAACTGGTTCAGCAAGATGAGAACTGCAAAGGACTAGAGAATTGCCGAATCAATGGAAATATCATTACCTATGATGTTGTCTTCTTGCTCGGTGACGACAAAACCCAAACCCATCGAGTGGAATGGGTGATCAGCAAAGATGTTCCCTTCTTTGCAGCCATTCTAAAGCAGTGCTCGACCAGCGTCGTTCCAATTGAAAATTTGCGTGTTCTGGTCAAACAGTGCAACGAAGTCGTAGATTTTGACGTCAGCGAATGATAAAAATACTAAAATAGACTACTTGATTTAAGATCAATTCCAAAGGAGTCAAATCTATGAAGAAGCTGGCCGTTGTCCTAACAGGATGTGGGTTCCAAGACGGAACAGAAATCACCGAAGCCATTAGTACACTGATCGCTATTGGGCGATGCGGCGCTCAATACCGTTGCTTTGCTCCTGACAAAAACTTCACAGCGCAAAATCATTTAGACTCGGAGCCCGGAGACAAAAGAAACTGCCTCGAAGAGAGTGCAAGAATTGCCCGCGGAAAAGTGTCCCCCTTGGAAGAATTAGACCCCGACGATTTTGACGGGATTATCTTTCCTGGTGGCTTTGGTGCTGCCAAGCACCTGTGTAACTGGGCCGAGAAAGGCGCTGCGGCTGAAGTGAACCCAGAAGCCGTCCGCATCATCAATGGTTTTTATGGACAAGAAAAACCGATCGGTGCTATCTGCATTGCCCCGGCATTAATTGCAAAGGTCCTAGGTTCTAACGAGATCACCGTCACTATTGGCAACGATACTGAAACCATCCAAGAAATCGAAAAAACTGGGGCCCACCACGAAACTTGCCCTGTGCACGACTTTGTCACTGACCGCCAGCATCGAATCATCACAGCTCCTGCTTATATGTATGGCGAAGCTCAACCCTATGAAGTCAGCCAAGGAATCGAAGGCCTTGTTAAGGAAGTGGTGGAAATCGCATGAGTCATGTTGCGTTGATTTTTGGTGGTCCGACCGCAGAGCACGATGTTTCCTTGGTCTCTGCAAAAAACATTTTTCAAGTCTTAGACCAAACCCAATTGCGGGTTTCTCTTTTAGGCATTACCAAGAATCGAGTTTGGAAAATGGTCCGTGGCAATGAACTTTTAGAAACGGATTTCGTCAACCCTATCGACTTAGAGAAAATTGGAATTCCGGTGCAGCTCACTCAAACCGAAGAGGGCGTTTTTATTACCACAGAAGACTCCAACACAGAAAAAGTGGGCCCCCTGGATGTCGCCTTTCCGATTATTCATGGTACATTTGGAGAGGATGGGCAGCTGCAAGCCGAGCTCAATGCTATCGGCCTTGAGTTTGTGGGCAGTGATCTGATGTCTAGCGAAAACACTTTTGACAAAGCAAAAACAAAAAAGATTGCTAGTGAAAACGATATCCCCCAAGCAAAATTTAAAGTCTTCGAAGAGGAGAACCCCAACTTCAATGCTTTGAAAAGCGACTTAGGACTCCCCTTTTTCGTAAAACCAGCCAATATGGGATCATCCATTGGTATTTCAAAAGTGAAAACCGAGAAAGACCTATTCGCTGCTTTGGCCGAAGCTCGTATTCATGACAAAAAAATAGTTGTTGAGGAGGGTGTCATCGGGCAGGAAATAGAGTGTGCTCTTCTGCAAGATGGGGAGATTAAAGTCTCTGGTCTCGGCGAAGTTATCCCACATCATGAGTTTTACTCCTATGAAGCCAAGTACCTCGATCCCAATGGTGCGGAACTTGTGATCCCTGCAAAGGTACCTGCAGATACCATCCCTCGAATTCAAGACATGGCTAAAAAGGCCTTTGAAGTTCTGGAGTGTCGTGATTATGCCCGTGCCGACTTTTTTCTGACTGATAAAGGGGAAATCTTTTTCAATGAAATCAATACAGTCCCTGGTTTCACCAGTATCAGTCAATTCCCCATGCTCTGGAAGCAGGAAGGGATCGGGTATAAAGACTTGATCCTAAAACTGATTCAAAATGCTATGAAAAGAAAAGAAGTTAGAACTTCTTAAGAATCTCTTTGTGGCGACCCGTCATCCACAGGTTTTGAAAAGCCGACTCGGGGTCATTTTGAATCTCAGAGAAAGATCCTTCGCCCCATCGCAAAAGATTTTCGATTTCCAATTGAGCCTGTGTCGCAATCTGACTGCGTAAATGGACACCGTCTACAAGTCCCTGATTTTGGGCTCGCCAAGCTGTGACCGTCGCAGCGGAATGCAACCAACTTCGAGTGGCAGCCTCTCCCATTTTGACCTGCAATCGTTTCTCGCCGCCCCAACCGAAGGTGAGACCAATTCGTCTTTGCCAAAGTCCAAACAAACTGTCTGGGGTGGCTAGAACACGGTGAAACGCTGACAAGACCTCCACTCCACCTCCCAAACAAACGCCCGAAACGATCGCCAGTGTTGGCACCCTCGACCGATACAAATCCTCTAGAATTTCCGCGATTCTTATATTTTGCTTCAACCCATCGGAGGGCTTTTCGAGTTTTTGATAATGTTTGAGGTTTCCACCGGAACAAAAGTAAGGTCCCTGGTGTTGCACGACTAAGGCTTTATGATCTTGCGCCCGGGCCCGGTGAAACTCTTCGGCCATGGCTGGGCTAAAAGCATTGTGTGATGCTGGATCGTCGAGCGTGATAAATAGAATTTGATTTTTTAAATCAGTCTTAAGCAATGGCATAGTCGAGTAAAAATTTGTACACAGCTTTCTGTGATACAAACTCTAAACCAGCCTCTTCCTTACTGTCACTGTCTTTTTTGATCCAAACAACTCGGGCATTCATCACCCGCTCCTTTTGAATTTGGTCGAAGTTGAAGTGCAACTTGAGTAGATCGCCTTGCCTTAATTCTCCAAGAGCCCCCTCAATTCGCACACCGCTGCGAGAAATATTGTTGATTGTGGTTTCAATGCGAACATCTGAGCTGTAGGCTTCAAGTGTCGCCTGCTCATTGACTGCGAAGCGCTGATCTCTTCTCTTTCGCAACATTTCAACATTCAAACAGTTCTTTATCAACCCCACCAATTGTTCGGGTTTATAAGGCTTGTGAAGGTGAAAGACGCCTTTGACGCCATTGAGCTCTTTCAAGTTGAAATCATTGGAGGGGTTCCCTAGCACAACGATGGGCCCGCCGAAACCAATTTTTCGAATTTGTACAACAATCGGAAATATATTTTTGTTTATGAAGTCAGAATCAAACACCATCAACTGAACTGTAGAGTCGACAACAGTTTCTAAAAAACCCGGACGTACGGCCGACACTTTCATGTCACTTTTTGAATCTAGAATGGGTTTCACTTCATTTTTTAATTGTTGAAGTCGGTCTTGAATGCGACCAACAATCACTAGTTTCTGCACATATCCCCCCGGCGCGCAAATATTAAAATTTCCAGAGACTATCAGTAGGATACTAGTGATTCATTCACGACAACAGGAGCCGTCTCAAATTAATACAAATTCAAATACCATTTAGCAAAGATTCGTAGACCATTGCTTTAGAGATGAAACGTAGACCGGCTGATCGGTTGTCCTCTCCCACATCACCCTCTGTCCACACCACTTGTGCCGACATCGTGTGATTTTTCTTTAGTTCGTCCAACTCAAAGCAAACTCTCAACAAGTCACCTTTTGAAAGGTCCAACAGAGACCCCATGATATGGGCTCCCCCCTTAGAGATATTTGAGATAATTGAAGTTGAACTGAAGTTCTTATTATAAGATTCGAGCGTCGCATTTTGTTTGGTGTCGAAGCGACGAAAGCGACGTTGAAACACATGATTTTCGTTCAGATATTTGACGGCTATCCCTTGCAAATCTTTGTTCTCATAGGGCTTTTCAATCAAAGTCACATTTTGCATGTCTGCAAAACCATCGATCAGTTTAGGGTCAGGAATTTTCACCAATATGATAATCGGCCCAAGGTACCCCAGTGAGCGCCAATGGGTGATGTTGCCCCTCATGCTTGAATTGAAATGTTGGCAATTGAAAACCAAAAGGTTGTATTGGTTTTCTAGCATGATCGGCATATTGGCCGGACGAGCGCCATAGAATTGCACAGCCCCCACCTTTTTCGCAACTGGCGACAGCTTCTTCTCTATCAAAGTATTATCTGTTTCGTTTCGACTCGCTATCAGAACTTTTAACATATCCTAGACCTCTATGTTCCTTATCTTCCTTAAGTTCTGTTTCGGAACCCAAAAGACTAAGTTAACGAGACCTCTCAATAGAAGACGGAAAAAGCATCAGACTGAGACAAAGAAATTGCCAAACCCAACAGAGGACGACATCGGTTAAAGTTTCGACATTAAAGCTGGAAAGGGGTAGAGGTCCCCATTTATTAGCGTTCGCTGATCGGTGTGTAAGTTTGGTTGGTCTTACCGTTCCACTCTCCGCGAGGTCGGTAAATTCGGTTATTGGAATACTGCTCTAAGATATGAGCAATCCAACCTGTCACTCGTGACGTCGCAAAAATAGGAGTGAAAATATCTAAAGGGATTCCCATGCTGTAGTAGACACTGGCCGAGTAGAAATCCACGTTGGGCAGAAGACCTTTACGCTCTTCCATTTCTTTATCCAGAATAGTGGACATCTTGAACCACTGAGGCTCCGCCGATTTCTCTGTCATCTCTTTACTGATTGAACGTAGGATCTTGGCACGGGGGTCTCCATTTT
>CBDUOS010000066.1:0-17245 GCA_965368905.1 uncultured Bdellovibrionales bacterium
CACCTAGCCCTAGCTATTATCGGTGAAGGTAAAGCCTGGGGGGATGATGGTGAACCTGTGCCTGTGCCAAGTCTTTTGCAGACCCGAAAAATAAAACCATTGGAGTTACAGGCCAAAGAGGGGCTCTCCATGATCAACGGTTGCCAAGTGATGACGGCTGTTGGAATGCTCAACTTGTTTCGTGGACGTCGTTTGATGTGGTTAGCCGACCTCTCTGGAGCGATGACATTGGAGGCCCTTAAAGGATCGCGCAATGCTTTTGATCCCTTGATCTCGGCCACGCGCCCTCATCCAGGAGAAGCCAAAACCGCACGCAATATTTTAAAATTGATGGGTGAAACCTCTGGAATCGCTGAAAGCCATCTTCACTGTGGGCGAGTGCAGGATGCCTACAGTTTGCGTTGTATGCCAGCTGTGCATGGAGCTGCAAAAGACTCGTTTCGACATGTGCAAAAGGTTTTGGAAACCGAGGCCAATTCAAGCACCGACAATCCATTGGTGTTTGCTGACGATGGAAAAATTCTTAGCTGTGGAAACTTTCACGGTGAACCGGTGGCTTACGCTCTCGATTTTGCGGCGATTGCGATGTCGGGGATTGGTAATATATCTGAGTGTCGCATAGAGAAAATGATCAATCCATCGATGAGCGGACTGCCAGCCTTTTTAGCGCCTGAGGGTGGGTTGAACTCCGGTCACATGATTGTACAAGTGGCTGCGGCTTCATTGGTCAGTGAAAATAAAATTCTTTCTCATCCCGCCAGTGTGGACAGTATTCCCACTTCCGCGGATAAAGAGGACCATGTGAGCATGGGAACCATTGCGGCTCGAAAATTCGGAGCCATTGTTGGAAACACAGAGCATGTGATTGCCATGGAAATGCTTTGCAGTACCCAAGCGCTGGATATGTTGAAGCCTTTGATGCCGGCAGCAGCCGTCAAAGCCACTTGGGACGCGATTCGCAAAGAAGTGCCTTTTGCAGAGAAGGATCGCGTTTTTTCAGAAGATGTGCAGAAAATTCAAGAAATGATCAATGACGACACCATTTATCAAGTGGTCAACCAAACCGTAGGGGAATTGGAATGGTAAAAAGAGACATCAAAGCACCGACTGGTACGAAATTGAATTGCAAAGGCTGGCTACAAGAGGCGGCTTACCGCATGATCCAAAACAACTTGGATGCCGACGTCGCAGAAATTCCGGAGGAACTCATTGTTTATGGTGGACTTGGCAAAGCGGCTCGCAACTGGGAGTGCTACGACAAAATATTGGAAGCTTTAACCCAATTGGAAAATGATGAGAGCCTGCTTGTGCAATCTGGAAAACCAATCGGAGTGATTAAAACCCACGAAGATGCCCCTCGGGTGATGATTGCCAATTCGAACCTGGTTCCGAAGTGGGCCACATGGGAACACTTTCACGAGTTGGATAAAAAAGGTTTGATGATGTACGGACAAATGACAGCGGGGTCGTGGATTTACATTGGCTCCCAAGGCATTGTTCAGGGAACTTATGAGACCTTTGCCGAAGCCGGAAGGCAACATTTCGGGGGTGACTTGAAGGGAAGAGTGATTGTCACTGCCGGACTCGGTGGCATGGGTGGCGCTCAACCTCTGGCGGGTGTTTTTGCCGGTGCCTGCATGTTGGCTGTGGAAGTCGATGAAGAGCGGGTGAACAAAAGATTGAAGACCCGTTATGTCGACGAAGTTTGTCACGACCTCGATGAAGCTTGGGAGAAGGTAAAAGCCTATGCCACAAAAGGAGAAGCCAAATCAGTGGCCCTGGTGGGGAACATGGCCGAAGTCATTCAAGAGATGGTAAAAAAGAAGTATGTTCCTGACCTATTGACAGATCAAACCTCAGCTCATGACCCTTTGGTGGGTTACATTCCGACGGGTTACGATTTACAAAAGGCTGCCGAGCTACGAGAAAGCGATCCGACCCAATATGTAAAACTCTCGAAACAATCGATGGGCGAACATGTCAAAGGCATGTTGCAACTCATGGACATGGGGGCAATCACTTTTGACTACGGAAACAACATTCGTGCTATGGCCGAAGATGTGGGCGTGGAGCGAGCTTTTGATTTTCCAGGTTTTGTGCCGGCCTACATTCGTCCTCTTTTCTGTAAAGGCAGTGGACCCTTTCGTTTTGTCGCATTGAGCGGCGATAAAGAAGACATTTACACTCTCGATACGGCATTGAAAGAACTGTTTCCAGAAAAGACACATTTACTAAAGTGGCTTGAGATGGCTCGAGAAAGAATCGCCTTTCAAGGCTTGCCGGCTCGAATTTGTTGGTTAGAGTATGGCGAGCGCGTGAAAGCTGGCCTGAAATTCAATGAACTGGTGAAACAAGGGAAGCTGAAAGCCCCGATCGTGATCGGTCGTGATCATTTAGATTGTGGATCTGTGGCGTCTCCTAATAGAGAAACTGAAAGCATGAAGGATGGATCCGATGCAGTCGGTGACTGGCCCATCCTGAACGCCTTGGCGAACACGGCCTGCGGGGCCACTTGGGTGAGCTTTCACCATGGCGGAGGGGTTGGAATGGGTTATTCGTTGCATGCGGGACAGGTGATTGTCGCCGATGGGACCGACGCCGCAGCGAAACGCCTTGAGCGTGTACTGACCGCCGACCCAGCAATGGGAGTGTTTCGCCACGTTGATGCGGGTTATGAACTAGCCAAACAGACAGCCAAAGAACGAGATGTCAAAAGCCTTTGGCTGTAAGACTTCTTTTGTTCTATCAGTTGACGATCGAGTTTTTTTGAATTGTGATAATTGAAACGAAAAAAGGAATACTTATGAAAATTTTGATTTCAGCAATTGTTTGTTTTTCCACTTCATTCGCATTGGCTGGTGAGACTCTGATCAGCAAAGGAACGGGCTATGATGAAGAGGGTAAAGAAAAGAAGTTCACCTATGAGCGATACATCAAAAAAGATGGCAACACGATCACTCACAGAGCTGTATACAAAGACATGGGTGGCGATATCCTGACTGAAGAGACTATGACTGAGGTTGATGGAAAGCTGAAAAAGTACGATATGCAACAAAGACAGCTCAAGCAACATGCATGGATTGAAGTCAAAGACGACGGTAAAAAGATCGACTACAACCTTAAAAAGTTTCGCAAAAACAATTACCCGATCACCGCAAAAATGAAAAAGAATTTTGTGGTGGGGTTGCAACTTGTCGATTTGATTCGCGCCAATTGGGAGACCTTAATGAAGGGCGACGAAGTGGAGTTTCATTTAGGGGTTTGGCACCGTCAAGAAACCATCGGCTTTGACTTCAGCAAGAGTGCTGCCGATGACAAATCCGTCACAATAAAAATGAGTCCCTCTAGCATGTTTATCCGCGCCGTGGTCAGCCCTTTGTACTTCACTTTAGACAAATCCACTAAAAAGTTGATTAAGTACAAAGGCCGCACCACCCCTAAAGAAAAGCGTGGGCGAGACTACTACGATTTTGATGGTTTAGTTATCTACGAAAACGTCGGCGGCGAAAAGAAAGTGGTAAAAAAATCAGTAAAAGCGACCAAGAAAAAATAAGAAATTTGGGGCGAGTTATTCAGTAAAGAAATTCGGAACTCGCTCTTCTGTCCAAACTTTTCTGTAGAGCCCTGACTCAACAAATCCAACATGGCCCCCTTGTTCTGGGGTTTCGAGATCCACAAAGGGGTGACCGGTTAACTCTTTATAGGGGTAGCACTTACCCTTTAAGAAGGGATCATTTTTAGCGTTGATGATCAATGACTTCACCTTGATGTGTGGTAGAAACTGCAAGCTGCTAGCTTTGTCATAGTAGTCTTGTGCATCCTTGTAGCCATTCATTGGCGCAGTGATTTGGTCGTCAAAGGTTCTGAAGTTAGATAGACGAGAAAGGTGAAAAAGGTTGGGGTTGAAGTCTTCGAAATGCTTCTTTTTTACCTTTAGCTTTTTAACCATCCTTAAAATGAAGTGTCGGGTATACAGGGAGCTGAGCCCTTTCGCTAGAGACTCGGAACAGTCTTGCAGTGAGACCGGTGTTGAAATCGCCACCGCCTTTTTAATACGTGGATTTACATGTTCCGCTTCCTCGCCTAAATATTTTAAAGTGATATTGCCACCCATGCTAAAACCCACCAGATATATCTCTTGGTAAGAGGTGGTGTTGAAGACATGGTTGAGAACATCGCGTAAATCAAATGAGGCACCAGAGTGATACATGCGCAAAAGTTTATTGGTTTCGCCGCTACAGCCTCGATTGTTCCAAGACAAAACATCGTAGGAGTCATTCAAAAAGGCGCGGCCCATTCCCATCATGTATTTACTTTGCGAGCAGCCTTCAAGGCCATGGGACAAAACCACCAGACGATCGTTGTCCCTGCGAACCCAGTCCAAGTCTAAAAAATCCCTGTCTTGGGTCGCAATTCTCTCTCGGGTGTAAGGCAATTCGTTTACACTTCTCAAGAAGTAGGGGACCACGGTTTCCACGTGTCCATCTGAAAAGGGGTATGAAGACTTATATTTGGAAGAAACAAGCATGAGAGACTTATCAGTGATCTTTCCGGAGGACTCAAGTTTTTTTAGTCTTCTGGAGGTTTTTTAATACAGACCATGCAAATTTGACTCTCTGGAAGAATCTCTAATCGTTTCGGATCGATTTCCTCTTCGCAGCGAAGACAGAGACCGAACCCCTCGGAACTCACCCTTTTTTTTGCCTTTTCCAGGAGTTCTTTGCGTTTTAAGGCTTTGGTTAAATTGGCTTTGTGAACAGTCAAGTCGTTGAGAGCTTCCATTCGGCTGATCCGCCCAATAGCATTGTCTGGGCTCACCGGTTTGGCCAGTTCCTTCAGGTTTTTGATGTCATTTTCGATTCTTTCAAGGTGTTGATCGATAACCTGGGAATAGTGTTGGCGTGCTAGCTTGTCCATAGAATCAAGGTTGGGGTTGCAGAAGACTGCGGATTTTTTCAAGACGCTTGCGATTGGCACCCATATCGGAGTATCCAACACGGGATTGGGAGCGCATTTGAATCATCCTCTGATCAGGCAAGAGCAAAAACTCGACGTCGTCGACGAAGCCAAAAATCTTACTAATGGCGATGATGTGGATGTAATTTTCTTGAGCGCTGCGAACTTCATAACGTCCACTTTTCGTTAAATCGGTCACTAAAATATTTAGGTCGTCCCAAAGTCCCTCAACATTTTCACTGAGTAAAGGTTCAATATAAAATTTGGAATCAGCTTCGGCAGCGCTTGAAACGCAATTCGGTTTGACTCCGCAAGCTTTCAGCTGGCCATCTGTGACGCCGATTTGATTGTTAACGATTGATGGGCTCTTTTGTGCCAACCAAAACATGCGACCTCCAAAAGCAAGAACCAAGACCACAAAGAGGAGTGTCACTCCTATAAGTATTTTCTTAACCACTCAAAACATCCAGTGAGTTAGAAGGGTTTGTACTCTACCAAGTAAACAGCTCCGATGAGAAGGGCCACCAATGCCAAGTAAGGACCTTTGGTGCTTCCTTTCTTGTAAAAAATAACGGGGTACATTCCCGCGATTAACCAAATTGCTATTTTTCCCCAGATCCAACCGGACGAGAAATTGTATCCGGCTTTGGCAATCAGGCCAAAGCCTGCCACAAACGAAATAAGGAGGGCGGCTCCGTGAAAAGCCATAAAGAATTTTCGGTTTTTAAAGTTGGCTTTGGTTCCACCTTGCAGTTGGTGTGAGGCTATTGCCCCTAAGCTCATTAACATTATAAAAAGGGTGGAAAGATGGATCAGTTTCCAAAAAGTATAAGTCATATTAGGACTCCTCAACTTGCTGATAAGATTGGCAATTTTTTCACAAAGTAGTGCTTTCCCAGAAGCTTGGCAACCGGGCAATGGAGCCTTATTTGCCGCTTTGCATTTAAGTTGAAATTTGATGCCTTGAAATTAGCACTTCTCGTTGACAATCGCGTCAATCCCAGCGACACCTTAACGTTCTAAAAAACATAGTAAACCTCTATGATAAGGAGAATTTGTGATGGTTCAGATGATGGACTCCATCGGCATAGTAGCGCCGATTGCAGGTGGTCTTGGATTGGTCTTTGCGATGTACTTGTACATCCAAATTATGCGCCTTTCCACTGGTAATGAGAAAATGACGGCTATTGGGGATGAAATTCACCTCGGTGCCATGACCTTTATGAGTGCTGAATACAAAATTCTCGCGCTTTTTGTAGTGGTTGTTGCTGGGATCCTTTTCCCTGTTAAAGGTTGGGAAACCTCCTTGGCATTTGTGTTTGGTGCAATAGCATCAGGCTCAGCGGGATATATAGGAATGAAAGCGGCCACTCGCTCGAATGTGAGAACGGCTACTGCCGCCAAAGAGGGGGGAATCGGTCCAGCTCTTTTGGTTGCCTTCAAAGGTGGCGCGGTTATGGGCTTGTCTGTGGCTTCTCTCGGGCTTGTTGGACTGGGAATCTTCTATATGATTTGGGGACAATTCATTGAAACCACTGGCGTGATCTCCGGATTTTCCATGGGTGCTTCTTCCATTGCACTTTTTGCTCGTGTGGGTGGAGGGATTTTTACCAAAGCGGCTGATGTTGGATCTGACCTTGTTGGTAAAGTGGAAGCGGGTATTCCCGAGGACGATCCTCGTAACCCAGGTGTGATTGCCGATAACGTTGGAGATAACGTAGGTGATGTGGCCGGGATGGGTGCCGATATTTTTGAATCCTATGTAGGTGCCATGGTGGCCACAGTGGCGATCGCTGCGACAATGTCTCTAGAGACGTTGAACATTGTGCACACAGGTGGTGAGTCGGCTCGATCTCTTCTAATGGGTCTCCCTCTTATGCTTGCAGTTATTGGGTTGGGTTCCTCTTTCTTCGGAATTATTGGAATGAATATTTTCAAATCTCTACCTCCAGCAAAAGCTCTTCATATGTCTGAGTACACAGCTGCGGGATTGTTTTTAGGTCTTTCAGCTATTTCCATCAGTGTTCTTGGTTTTGAGTTTTCAGCCTTCTACCCCATCATTGCGGGGACTGTGGCTGGACTCGCTATTGGGTATGTTACTGAGTACTATACTGCGAAAGGCCCCATTCAAAGAATCGCTGAAGCTTCTAAAACAGGTCCTGCCACAAACATCATCACGGGGTTTGCGGTTGGATTAGAATCTTGTGTAGCTCCTTTGATTATTCTATGTGCTTGTATCTACGCTTCATTTGCGGCCGCCGGTCTGTACGGAATTGCCTTGGCAGCCGTAGGGATGTTGGCCACTGTGGGTGTAACTATGACAATCGACGCTTACGGTCCTGTAGCTGATAATGCGGGTGGTGTTTCTGAAATGTCAGGTCTCGGACCTGAAGTTCGTGCCATCACTGACGAGTTGGATGCTATCGGAAACACAACAGCTGCCATGGGTAAAGGTTTTGCCATTGGTTCTGCGGCTTTGACGGCATTGGCTCTTTTCGTTGCTTATGGTTCAACTGTGAACGACATTCGTGAATCCAATGGAATGGACCCTCTAACCATGGACATCACTGATCCAATGGTTGTGATTGGTTTGTTCTTGGGTGCTGTGGTTCCCCTCTGGGCGGGTGCTATGACTATGACTTCGGTTGGTAAAGCAGCAGCGGATATGGTGACTGAGATTCGTCGTCAGTTTAAAGAAATCCCTGGATTGCTTGAAGGCACAGGAAAGCCCGACACCACTCGTTGTGTTGAAATCTCCACGAAAGCAGCTCTTCGCGAAATGATCATGCCTGGTTTGATCGCCGTTGTTGCTCCTGTGGTAGTAGGTCTATTACTGGGCCCTGCCTCTCTTGGTGGAATGCTTGCTGGTGCCACATTGTCAGGTGTTCTTTTGGCCCTTCTGATGTCTAATGCTGGTGGAGCTTGGGATAATGCCAAGAAAGCCATTGAGACTGGAGCCATCCCAGGTGAAGAAAAAGGTGGAGAAGCTCACAAAGCCACTGTGGTTGGTGATACTGTGGGAGACCCGTTCAAAGATACAACGGGTCCTGCGATGAACATTTTGATCAAATTGATGTCAATCGTGGCTCTTCTATTGGCTTCAGTCATTGCTCTGAAGTAATTACGGTATTCATACTAGCTTTCAAAGAAAAGAGGGTTCTTCAACCCTCTTTTTTTTTGCCCCTCACTCTTGATTTAAAACACAGGAAAATTTTGTTGTTATTTGGGTGGCCGTGTTTTAACACGTTGTTATGCCAGTTCTTCGCTCTTTGCAGATTCCCCATGAAATCAGTGCCAATGAGGCCCTTAAGTGGTTTCAACGCTCCATTTTTGTGGATATCCCGCCTTACTTTATGACCCATTGGAAAACCGGCAAAAAGTTTTTCTATGGCGGTGATGCATTGATCGCCTATGAGGAGACCAATCAGCATTTGATCGTAGCCGGAGAACCCTTGATCGGAGCTGGATCCACAGGTGATGAGCTTTATATGGCTTTCACAGATTTTGCACAAAGAAAAAAGAAGAAGGTCTGCGGCTACTATGTGAGTCGCAAATGGAATTGGTCTCGCTTTTTTAAAATTCCATTGGGAACCAGTATGCGAATTCCTCTGCAAGATTTTGACTTTCAAGGTTCCGACGCGAAAGAAGTGCGGCGAGCTCTTCGTAAGGGGCAAAATTTAAACTACACAGCGATCCCTGTTTACCGGAAACAAAGAATCGACAACGAGAAGCTTTCTCAGTTGTTTAAACGTTGGAAGAAAGCCAAGTTGCCCCTTCATCTTAAGCTCTTCTTGTCGTCTCCAAAACCAGAAAACCCGGTCGACTCTTATGAGGAATGGTTCTGTGTTGAAAAAAATGAGCGGGCTCTGGCTTTTTGCAGTCTTCTACCTTATTTGCGTGATGGGGAACTCGGGTTTTACGTGGATCATTTGATCTATGATCCGAAAACAGATCCCCATGCTTTATCATTTTTAATATCTTTCCTCATTGAAGTCTTAAAAGAAGAAGGGGTGAGTGAGCTTAACCTGGGATTGAATCCCTTTGCACGCGTTGACCAAACCAACCTTATGGGTCGCCTTTTTGGGATGCTTTATCACATACCCTTTCTGTATCGCCCTAAAGGTTTATATTTTTTCAAGAAGAAATTTTCAGGAATTGAAGAGCGCGAGTACTGTTTTTTTCAGCGAAAAAAAAATAAGTGGTGGGGTCTTGCCGACATGGCGAAGGTGACTCTTCTTAACAGTGGTCGTCCAATCGGAGGTCGATAATGTCTACTTATGGTATTCTTGGGCTAGTTGGCGGATTTATTTTTCTATCAACATTAGGGTATGTTTTTTTGATGTTCTTTTTTCCAGAATGGGTAGGGATGTCGGGTGAAGATACTAAAAAGACTCTCGAGTCTCACAAAGAAGAAACAGACTCGTCTGAAACCAAATAAAACCTCAGAATTGAAATTGGCAAAAAATAAATACCTCGCCAATGCGTAGAAGGCTGGTTGATTCGCAGACTCGACTTTCTGTAATGTTCTCCCATTCAAATTTAAAAAGGGGAGTGGCCATGGTTTCGTTACCCATATTGAGAAGCCCTAAACAAGAGGCTTGGTCCCATTCCGAGGCATAGGCGAGGTTTTGGTTGGCAAAGTTATTGATGCACAGAAAAGTTTTACTATTATTTGAAAACTCTAAGGTTACGTTCATGGTTAGTTCTTCTTCGCGGAAACGAGATACGGATTGATTGGATAGCAAGATATAAAGGTCTCTTCTGTCCATTTTCTCGTTGATTTCTTTGCGTAACTTATCACTCAGCATATCGGTTGGTTTTCGACTAAACGATATATTCAACGGGAGGTCATCACTATCGAACCAAAGGTGAATAAAAGATTCGTTGCCAGTTTCGAATGAAATTTTATGACTATTTTCCGGAATCTCATCGTAGTTTTCAGTGAAATTAAAAGATCCAACCAGGGAAGGTTTGCAAACAATGTCGATCTCATAGCGATCCAATGAAGCCTTGCCTCGGATCTCCGACATAGGGGCAGAAAGTAATCGGTAGAGAACTCTTGTGTTTTTATGCTGATGTTCATCGTCGGGTGGGATCATGTCCCCCGAAGGAGTGTAGTGATCCATGGTGAGATAGTGATTGTTGACCAGCTCATTTAAATCTCGACGAATGGCTCGCTTGAGGGTGACTTCATTCTCAATATCGTCCAAATGTGGGGTTACTTTTTCCACAATTTGGTCCAAAAAAGCCGCCTTCAAGAACGTAATCGCCTTGTAAACCTCGATTTGTCTTTTGTTTCGATTGGAACTCATGTGAAAAGTCCATTGGTTCTGTGCTCGAAGCGCCTGCGCCGAGAATTTTAGTTTATCTTTTTGTAGTTTACCTTAGTCGAGTTCTGGATTGCAACTGTACAAAATGACAGAAAAATCTCCGATAGGGTATTGAGGAGTTATTGTTTTATGGCGCTACCTAATGTGGGTGAAGTATTCCAAAATTTTAAGATCATTGATGATCTTGGATCCGGAGGGATGGGTCACGTTTACTTGGCCGAAGACATTGGCTTGCGAAGAAAAGTCGCTCTTAAATTTTTAGGGCTAGGGAATGAAAAGGTTAAAGAAAGCATGTTAAGGCGCTTTGAAAGAGAAGCCCGAGTTTTAGCATCATTCAATCACCCCAATATTGTGAATATCTATTCTATCGGCAAGCACGATGGTTTTTCTTTTATTGTTATGGAATATGTTCAAGGCTCCCATTTGGGCGATGTGATTGAGAGTGGAGGGTTGGCGTTAAATCAAACCACACATGTGATCGGTCAGATTTTGGATGGCATGAATGAGGCTCATAACAAAGGCATTTTACATCGGGATATCAAACCAGAAAATATTCTTATAGACTCCGACAATAAAGTGAAAATTGTGGACTTTGGAATTTGCAAGAACATGTCAGATGAGAGTGAGCGGATCACCAAAGAAAACCTAATCCTTGGAACGATTTCTTATATGGCTCCTGAAGTCATTCAGTTTGAAACTCCATCAGAGGCGGCCGACATTTTCTCTTTGGGAGTTGTGTTCTTTGAATTGGTGACGGGCAGTCACCCCTTTCGAGGCAGTGCCGCGGCTTCACGGATGTATAGAATCTGCAATGAAGAGATCAAATTTCCACGTTCTTGGTATGACCATGTCCCATCAGGAATGCCCGAAGTCATCGAAAAGATGACGGCTTTGAAAGTGAAGAATCGGTATCAGAGCGCCAATGAAGTTTTGCAAGATCTGCAAAACTTAAGCAACGTTGTTTTGCCAAGCTTTCGCAGTGTTGAACTGGAAAGCGATGCTGCTTTCTCAGATACAAATGAAGCTCAAAAATCTTTGCTTATGGGTGGATATGATATCGATGAAGCCGAGCGGATCATTGAAATGGCTCAACAAATGGAAGAGGACAAAGAATCGTCTGAGATGGAAATGCAAGTGGCCCGGATCATGAAAGGAACTGAGGAAAATCGAATTGAGAGGACTACAGAGGTTATTGAACATAGCAGTTATTTGAGTAAGAAGACCATTCAGTTGGCAAAAGAAAATTACGAGAAGAGTCGTAAAAAAATCGTTATGCCACAATTCAAGAAAAAGGGGTCAAATTTTGATTTGCAGACTATTTTAAAACCTTTGATTGAACATCCAAAGTTGACTTTTTTAGGTTTGGTTATGCTACTCGGACTTGTGTTTTGGTCGCAAAGAGATCCAATCAAACCGATGATTGCTGTCAGCAATATCAATATTTTTAAAAACTTTGTTGGAGAGTTGAAGAGAACAATGGCCTCGATCCCAGACAAGCCTGTTGAGCCTTTAAAGAAAGGCAATGTCATTAAAATTCAACGCTTTCGAGAAAATATCAATACAGGCAAACGTTTTCTGGATGTTGTTGATGAGATGACAATTGTCAGTGCCAGTGGAGATATTGTTTTTTCAAAATTGAAAGATGGTGAAACTAAAGTTGAAAGTACTTTGCAGTTTGCGAAAAACCCTTTCTTGCCCCCTTTACGAAAAGTGGCAAAGGGCCAATTTGACATTAAAAATGTTATTGCAGGATCGGCGAAAGACATTTTTCCTCTAGAGGTTGGGAAAGGGTTCAATATTTATTACACCCAAACCAATAGACAATCCCAATATCAGTATGCCAGAAACTGTGAAGTGAAAAGTCGAGAGATGATTCAAGACACTGAAGTCTTTCAAGTCAATTGCACCACGCGTGGCAATCATTTCGAAGAAAAAGCAGAGATTTTTTATTCTCCTGAACACAACTTGATTCTTCGCGAAGTGAGAACCGTCAATAAACAAGGTCAATCCTTCAAGGAAACCCAGCAAGTGATTGGCATCTAGAGTAGAAAATCCTCGAGGAAGTATTTTTTTAGAGGTTCCTTTGATTGACTGTTGGTCATCTCATGCTTTTTTGTCAACGAAGTACTTTCTATTTTGATCCAGAATAGTTCTGTTGCCAAAAATATCAATTCTGTTGAAAGCAAAAGATTTTTTTGTCATATTTTAGACCACCATTCAACAAATTCTGCAATTGCTTCGTTTGTTGAAACTCTTGGTTTATAATTTAGTGTTTTTTTTGCTTTAGAAATATCAAGTGTCATTGAATACGCAGCCACTCCCACTTTAATAGGTAAAAGGTTTGGCTCATTTTTTGTTTTCTTCAAAGAATGATACGTTTCAGATAAACGAGCTGCAGCCATAGCCAAAAATAGAGGAATGCGTTTTCTACTAGAATCCAAGCCAATATTTGTAAGAGTTCTTTCAATTACGCCCCACAGTTTTTCAGGAGATCCATTTGTAATGTTATAAGTAGTTCCATAGCTTTCAGAGGGAGCAATCAAACAAAGCTCAATAGCGTCAACAAGGTTCTCCACTGAGGTGAAATCCACAATATTGCTGCCATCACCTGGTTGGATAAGAGAGCCTTTTTTTTTCATTTCAATTATTCTTGGCAACCAATTGCGATCACCCATGCCAATCACTCCACGAGGTCTTAACGAAATGGTATTAAACTTGTTTGAGTTAGCTGCAATCACCTCACATTCAGACTGGTACTTTGTCTCAGCGTATGCATTTGAAAAAAATCTTGGGATTTCACTTTCCTTCAAATTGAACTGGTCTTTGTAATCAAAATATATTGATGGCGAGGATATATTAATAAATTTCTTTACTTGATTGGCTTTGCTCGCTTCTAGAAGATTTCTCGTGCCAACGACATTGGCCTCAATAAATTCCGACCGAGAGCCCCAAGCGCCAGCTTTGCCAGCACAATGGATTACTGAGTCAATATTTTTTACAGCACTAATGCAATCGAACTTGTTGGAAATGTTAGCTTGCCTATAATTATGGGAATCTGCCGGCTTTGGCCCTCGACCAGAGGAAAAAACAAAGTGTCCTTTTCGAACTAAGCGATTGACTATTCTTCTTCCAATAAAACCATTTGCACCAGTTACAAGTATATTCATTATGACGAAGCTCTACCATCAAAGGGTATTCATTTCAACGAGGTACGTTTCAAGGATTACTATTGATATGTTTTATGCCAGTCTATTTGAGGCATTTTAATTGAAATAACGTGCGATTGGATTTCCAATAATTTATTTGTATTTAGTTCCTTGCATTATTAGGTTTAGAATTAGACTTCAGAATGAACTTTTCTTTTTTAAACTGTTTGAATTCGGCAAGTAGTTTGATGAACTCTTGTACAGTCCTGAAATTTTTTTATGTATTTGCCAGAAGATCTTCTTTAAAGGTCTTTATTATTGCTACCTTGATGGAATGATTATTGCTCTTTTAACTGTTGGGATTATTTAGATAAAGGAGCTTGGGATGAGTCGTGGGATCGTTCGACTTAGGATTCTACAATTATCAATAGCGTTGTTTTTTTGCATTCCGCAAATTTGCGTGGCGGATCCTGTTTATTTGGTGTCTCCCTACCAGTCCAAGGAGCGTGCCCTTCATGTTTTCAATCAGTATTTCTCGGCGTCGACTGACAGTGTGATCCTGACTGACAACAGCCAGTCTCCTGATCTTGGAGCCATGGATGTGGTGAAGGAATTACGCGAGGCTCGTCAAAGAATAACTTTGGTTTGTTTTGACCGGGCCGCGGCGGATTGTTTGTCGGCTTTGTTAACTTATCCCCATTTACAGAGGAATGTGGGGTCTTTCGTTTCTCTACAAGGGAAGGTGCTTGGGTTGGAGTCATCTGAAGGGTTAATTGACCCCAGCGGAGCTAGCCTAAAAAAGGCAGCAAAGATGCCGTTAAGTGGAGCTCTCCGATTGATCGCTTCTTTTATGTGGGAATACTTGTTTCCAAAATCAAAGGGTGCCTATTCGATGCGTCCAAGTGTACGGTTGTCATACATCAAGCGAATGAAACCTCAGATTAAAAAGATGAGCCAACAGTTTAGAATTCTCTCCATTGACACTTCAGATTCAAAATATGGGGTAATTCCTTTTTCCCACAAAATCCTTTTGTCTCAGGTTGAGAAAAACAAGACTCAATAGTTCCTTCTCGAATCCAAAAAATATACAATAATAACAAAGATTAATGATGTTTAAGGGGGAGATCATTAGCTACAAATCTTGGGGGAGTTTAGTCCTTGTCGGACTGGCATTAGCATTAACATTTAATAACTGTGGACGCTTTGTTGATAAACCTTATGGTAGTTCAACAGCTTCGTCATTTGATGGTGACGCTTACCCCTGGCCCAATGCCTCCACCACTTTTGCTGACTCCAATCAGATTGTTTCAAAAGTCGCCATCAGTGATTTTAATCGTGACACATTTGAAGATGCTGCTTTTGTTTCAGAATCTCCCACAGGTGATCAAACCATCATTCGAATCGTTCACTCTGAAGAGTTTACCGAACAATTTAATATCGACAGATTGCCTGCAAGGCCTGATCCTCGAACAAAAATGCTTTTTGTCGATTTGGATGCTAACGGGGGAGACAAAGAGTTGGTCTACCTTAGCGAAGATCGCAGACAAATTGTTTGTGTTGATTTGACAGGGTCTCCCGGAACTGAGCGTTGTGCCAATTCGATGATCGTGGAGCCCATCGATATGGAGTCTGAGATTGATTTCAGCATCGCCCGTTTAGCCACGGGCAACGCCATTGAAATTGCCGGAAACCTTTTGCACTACGGTCGCGGTCAAACCATGAGTATAGAGTCCGGATTAAAAGTAGAGAATGGTGTGTGGGGTGATTGGGGCAATTGGTTCGTATTCAACAATGGAACCTCCTGCTCAAAAGTGTGTGGCGATGGTATCGAGTTGAGAAATCGTGCTTGTAATAATCCCGCCCCCCGCAATGGAGGAAGTCAATGTCCGATGGAATCCATCGCAACGGCCTGTAGCACTCCGGTGGGTGCAGACAATGGAATCACGTGTGATACCGATACAATCTCAAACCCATTGGCTACAGTTGCTGAAGTGATTGGTGCAGTTCATACAAAAATGTGCCGATTGCGCGAGTGTGATCCTTCTGAGTGTGGAGATGGAGAAATTTTTAACAACGGATCTTGCGATGCTGACCCAGATGCCCCGGACCCTTACTCGGGTGTTGGCGGCACAGGAGGCACCGGTGGCGGTGGCGGCGATGATGACAACGGCGGCGGTGGCGGTAATGTGGAACAGCCTTCCGACTGTACGGCCGGAGAGGTTTACGACCCCTACTTTTTTCGATGTTTCAAGGCCTACAGCCATAACAATATTTTTCTGACCTACCGACAGCGAGTGTACAACGGAGGCGATGACGGCGGAGGTGTTGATTACATCGATCACACCTACCGAATCGGTCTCAACCACCGTTTGCATGGTTCAATGACAATTCAGCAGCAAGCTAGAGAATACTGCCGTTTTCAGGGGCATTTCGATGTGGTTTCTTGGACTACTGGAACCCAGACCGCTGGGGCTGGCGATACCGGGCGCGCTTTCGTTCTTTGTAACCAAGCCATCAATGGTCGCTACCAAAGTTGTCCTGTGCGTGGTCAAAACTATGTACGTTACGATTATAATGGGGTGACTTACAACTCGGGTTCGACAGTTCAATATTTGAAGTCGGTGATTTGTCGAAAAAAAGACAACTAGTTAATCGTTTCATGTTACATAGTTGAGTATGAATGAATCTGTGGCAGCCGCTCAGCCTCCTATTTCTCGCAATGAATTTATCGCTCTTATGGCATTGCTGATGTCATCAGTGGCGCTATCTGTAGATAGCATGCTTCCGGCCTTTCCGACGATCAGTGCTGAATACTCGGTAACAGATCCCCGTAAAATCCAGATGATTGTAGCCGCATTATTTTTGGGACACGCTCCCGGTCAGCTAATTTTTGGTCCCTTGTCTGATGCGATTGGACGCAAAAAGCCGATTTACATTGGTTTGGGTCTTTTTATCGTTGGGTCGGTGATCTCGGGGTTCGCCAGTAGCTTTTCAGGGTTTATTGCCGGGCGGTTTTTGCAAGGTTTTGGTGGAGCCTCTTCGCGTATCGTCAGCATGGCCATTGTGCGCGATCAATACTCGGGAAATGCGATGGCGCAAATCATGTCTTTGATCATGATGATTTTTATTCTTGTCCCAGCCATAGCGCCCGCCATGGGGCAAGGCATTCTGTTCTTTGGAAGTTGGCGTTCCATTTTTATTGTACTGTGCGCGTTTGGTTTTTTCATCTGGACTTGGTTTGCCCTTCGCCAGAAAGAAACTTTGGCTGTGCAAGACCGCAGGAAACTGTCGTTCAAAGATTTATGGGAAGGGACTAAGATCACTTTCACCCAATCGACAACACTGATTTGTATGATGGCATCGGGAATGATTTTCGGCATCTTTGTGGCCTACCTCGGGGCGGTGCAATCTCTTTTTCAAAATATTTATGGAATCACAACAACGTTTCCCATGTATTTTGCGATGTTGGCTCTCTCCATCGGTGCGGCTTCGTTTTCTAACTCTCAATTGGTGGTGGCATTGGGGATGCGAAGACTGATCCTCTCTGCTTTGGCGGGAATGGCTGTCTTGGCCAATGTTTTTGCTCTCTATCTTGTCTTGTTTGCCGAGAGTGAGCCATCTTTTTGGATTTTTATGACCTACATGCTGCTCACTTTTTTCACTGTGGGCCTGCTATTTGGTAACCTCAACGCATTGGCGATGGAGCCCTTGGGTCATGTCGCAGGAATTGGCTCGTCACTGCTTGGGTTCGTACAAAATCTTTTGGCCGTTGCCATTGGAGTTCCATTGGGCGCTTTTTTTCATGACTCAATT
>CBDUOS010000067.1:0-17080 GCA_965368905.1 uncultured Bdellovibrionales bacterium
AACTCGCAACAGTGGCTCAACTGCAAAGTCACGCCCAACGATTGATTCGTTCGGCTCAGGGACAGCAGCATACAGTTGAATTTTTCTACAATTGGCTCCGCCGAAGTCGCGACACCGACCCCAATCCACTCATCAACGCCGCCCATGGCATATCACCGCAAGGTCTGTCTTTAGAAATGGCAGATGAGTTTGATAACTATCTGAAAAGTGTTATTTTCGATCAACAGGGAAGCTTTTTCGATCTCTATACAAATCAAACCGTTATCACAAACTCGGATCGAATCGAACAGCTTTACGGTGTGACCTCAAATGGGCAAGCCGTACAAGGTCCTGCAGAAAGATCGGGCTTTTTATTGCGCGCTCTATTTACAAAGTCTTCTGGGCCTATTTCTGCTCTGGTGAACCGAGGGGTTACGATTCGTAGACAAGTTCTCTGTGAGACCATACCTTCTCCCGATATCGGAATCGTACAAGAAAGAAATAATGAAGCTCTAACATACTCTCATGATGATTTTTCGAATCGTTACATTATTTCAGAAATCACAAAACCCAATTTATGTATGGGATGTCACCAATCGATCAACCCTATGGGGTTTGCCATGGAGAGCTATGATTCTTTTGGTGGATTTCGAAATCAAGAGAATATTTTTGACGATCAAGGCAATGTGGTTGCCAGTCACGAAATCGACACCAATGTTGATGACTTGAACATTGTGGCCAATCAAACAATTCCAGTTTCTGGTGCCGTCGATCTTGTTGAAAAGTTAGGTAAAAGCTCTAAAGCCATGTCTTGCTTTAGTCAGCAGGTGAAAGGTTTCCAAGAGAGAAGAGCCATTGCCGCCGAAGATGGATGTTCCATCAATAATATGGTGGATCAGTTTTTATCTGGAGCCCCCGTCGAGCAGGTCTTGATCGATGGCGTGGTACAAGACGATATTTTTTGGAGAGCGATTCCACAATAGGGAAGGGGTAAGTTATGAAGTATTGTTCAGTTTCAAGAAGAATGTTTTTACAAGGGGTCGGGGCCAGTCTCGCTATACCATTTTTGCCATCGCTGGCATTGGGACAGAGCGTGCAAGAGTCGCCATTTTTTATCATGATTGCCACGCGCGAGTCATTGGACCGCTTTAGAACTTGGCCGCGTAATAAGTCCATCGCCTATGACCAAGTCGATGCGGACACCAAGATCCGGCGTCTGATGGACATTGCGACCGTTGAAGGACAGTTATCAGAACATCTGGATGCCTCGTGGAACCCCTATCTTGATAAAATGAACTTATTCACTCACCTGAGTCTGTATTCTCGCTCGAACTTGCATAGCTCAATTGTGATGGGTTGCGCTGACAACAGACAAGAACAAAACACTTTCTATAGTATTGACTACCTCATCCAAGAACATTTGAAACAGCAAGGGTATCAAAGCACCATGGACCATATTGTGGTGAACTTTAACCGTACTTTGTTTCCAGACTATACAAAAAGTTTTTGGATGGGATCATCACAGGAGCAGAATGTTCCAGACAATCCTCGACAATTGGAACAACTGATTGCGGACGCTATGGGGAACACCGTGCCTGTCACCCCAACACAGACGCCAAAGCAAAAAATTGTGGACCTGGTTGTGCAAGATTTCAACCGCCTTATGAACAATCGCAACATTTCGAGCGTCGATAAAAATCGACTCTCTGATGCTTTGGACATGTGGAATGATATTGGAAACTCCAGTCCAGTGGTTCAAGCTGGAGAGTGCAGTATGACCGCCAATCCCAACTCAACAAACCTCAGTGTCCAACAACGTTACGCTGTTGATGTTCTAGTCGCTTCCATAGCCTGTGGACTGACCAGAGTTGTGAACCACGGAATCATCCCGGTTGGAAACGATGTTGGTGACACTCGCTACGAGACAGAGGTGGTGAACCATGAGTGGGCCCACAATGGTGGCCCCAGTAGTTACGGTAAATTTCGCTCGGATATTGTTAAATATTATGCCGAAAAACTAAGCTCGGTGACAGGCATGGATGGAAAACCATTGATGGAAAGCGGTGCTCTATTCTGGTCACAAGAATACTCAGGATTCGGACTTCACCAACATCATGGCCGAACAGTTTTAACTCTAGGGAATGCTGGAGGTCGCTTGAAAACAGGATATCAGGTCAATGCCGGAAACGCCCCCTTCCAGCGTGCCCATATTACAATGATGAAGGCTTTTGGCCTCTCTGACGCTCAAATTGAACGAAAAGGAGAAGTGGGCTTTGGAGAATATGAATCGTCCAATGTTTCATCAGGCGGGTTTTCAGACACTGAAGTTGAATGGGAAGCGTCAACTGGGAACAACCAATGGGATCCAGACTTCACTTTCAATTTTGGTCCAAAGGTGTCCCAATTCACAACAAGTAACATAGAAAAACGAAAGGCATTCACAGGCTTTCTTTTGTAAATGTTTTTACCCCGAGGACAATACCCTGGCCAGGCGACCCAAACCGCCTGGCTTTTTTTATGCCACTCCAGACTCATTGGACATTGCGTTTGGCAGCACTCGGTAGGTAATTTTTCTACCATCTCTTAACTTAACTATTTTATTAGACTCTATGAGTGACAGAATCACTCTTTTTGTCTGAGCTTTTGAAAGCTTGAAGACAACTTGTGCTTCCGAACTCGAAAACTCATTTTCTGAAAAGTTACTCCGAAGTGAGTTGAAAAAGAAATCATGACGTTGAACCAATGTATTCTTCTCTGAGTAGACAATTCCGAGAGGGGTTTTGAGCTTTACCTGAACTCTCCCCTGCCAAAGACAAATTTCAAGGGGGATTTTGTGTTCAGACAATATAGACTTTAAACGATGAAGAAGTTGCTTGATTTTATTAGTCGAATAGAAAATGTTGAAATATTCATCTTTAAAGATCATACGGTGAAGAGTTGAAACACTAACCGGGCTGTAAAGATCGCTGAATAGAGCACTAAGAAGTTGGTGAGGTTTTTGCCCCGGCTTCAAAAAGCAACGTCCATTAAATGATCCATGCGCCAAATTCAACTCTCCCTCCCCCGCATTCCATGTCCACGATTGAGGGGGGTGTATTTGATCTTCAAACTCACGCTTCAGCTTCTTTTTAAATGAGGAATGATTTGTGCCAAAAAAAAGCTTACAGAAAATGTTTGAATCAAAATCTTGTTTGATAATCCAATAATCAATTTCCCTAATAGCCTCGAACTCAACATTTTTCTCTGCTTTTTCTTTGAAATCGAACAGTGGTTTCAGTGACCCCGTCGTCCGGGCTTCGATTATAGCCATACCCTGCTCAGCCCACTTCCGATACCGATTCGAATCTCCAGAGAGGCGAGCAAAGCTTTCTTGGTACAATTCCTTAGCCTGTTGCAACTGTCCGCTACCAAGAAAAAGTTTAGCTTTCAGTTCGTAACAATTCGCCAAAAAGCGGTCGTGCCCCTGGTCCACACAATAAGAAATGAGTCGCTCTGCTAAAGTCTCAGCTATTTCAAACTTTTCTAACTCTATATAAACACTTAATAGATTTACCTCACCAATCAACTTATCGTAAGGAGTCAGATCTTGATTAGACAAATATGACTCTAGATAGGGTTCGGCACCTTGATGATCCAACTTTCCGACAAAACAAAAGGCTAAGTAGAGATCCTTTTTTGTCGTTGTCTGGTTTGAAAGTTTTTGCAAAATCTCGATGGCCGCGTCATACATTCCAATTTTTTGCAAAAGAATTGCATACTCAGCGAGATCATTAGCCCTTGCTCCTTTTATGAACTGAGAACTCTCGTTAAGAACATTGGGTGTAAGTACCTTCAGTCCTTTTTCAAACTCTCCTATACGACGATAGAGGGATGCAACCTTGTAGCGTAATCTAACTGGAATACCCTTGAGCCGTAATTTGTTGAGTGCCTCTAAAACCTTTTGCGCCTTTCCCCTCTTGAGAAGACTGTCCCATTCTTGGATTTTTTCCACTAAATTCAAAGTTTGAGATCCCATAGAACCCTATCGGGCTTTTACATGAAATGATAAGTGTTTTTCGGTTCATAATGAGATAGGGCTCAAAAATATAATCATTTTTTAGAACTCAATTTGATATCCTAAAGACAAAGTGGTGGGGGAAATCATTAAACAATCTACTAAGTATATTCTGATAATTATGTCTTTGTCTTTGCTGCTTCAGTTCCAAAACTGTTCCTCCAGTAGTTTTAGTCAAAGCGAGGGAGATTCGAGCTCTCAATCCGTTACCTTGGATGCTGGTGGAGACTCTTATGACGGCAAACCTCTGATCTTTTTGAACTACGACCAAAATCAGCTTTGCGAAGGCAGTCTGCCTGATCAACCCAAAGTTCGTTTTCGATTGCACAAGAACAATGACGAATACCAAATCGAAAAAGGTGATTGCATTTTGAAGGATGGTGATCTCTCAATTGGTGGCCTGGTCTTGCCGGCCGTCGGAAGTCTTTCCGTTGATACCGCAGCGACACCCGTCCACTGGCAGAGCTTTAACCATAAGGTTGCCGAGATGGATGGCCAAGTTTTTCAAGTGGAAAGGAGTCAGTTCAACAATGATCTCATCCTGTCTCTTGTTGCAGGCGAAATGCCTGGTTCTAACGGTGCACAACATCGGTTTCATATCGAAAAGTTTAAAGATGCTGGAGGTATCGAGCGTGTTCGCTATGTACTCGGAGAGTACGAAAGTGCAAACAACACGGCGGCTCTGATTGGAGCCCCCTTGCGCTCACTCGCATTGAGCTTTACTGAAACTGTCTCGGTTTCTACAAAACGACTGGAAGTCCAATACCCGAATGGCTTGCTTGTGGTGAACTCTGACATCATGACTAAAACGGGAGACGTTTCCACTTCAGGAGATATTGGCGTTCCTGGCGGCTTGAATTCAAACTCGATTCAACTTTCTGAGTCTGATCTCTGCGACACCGTCCAGCCCGAACTTGGAGCAACCTGTTCGGGTGGAGCTATTTATGCCGGCAACTTTCGAGGAAGAGACTTGATGGTGACTCCGGGAAATTGCACTGACAGCACCAACCCCACTTGTGATGGTGGAGTCGATACCGTTACAAAAACCTGGCAAGGCAACGGAGGCCTACACACCGATATCCCTGGAGTTGAAAATGTATCAGCAGTCGATGGTCTCAGTACCCAATGGGGCGATGTAAATACCACAGCGATCGTTGCTCACCCTGATAATGGACCCAACTCCGCCGCTCGCTTTTGTGACGACATGGTTTATGGTGGATTTGATGATTGGTACCTGCCAAGCAAATCCGAAATGGCCTATCTTTTCTGTCAAGCCAACACGGGTCTCGATTCGCGCTATCCCGACGAAGACCCCAATTGTACCAATATGGGTGGCAAAAACTATGTGCTTGAAGGTTTTAGTTTAGCCTTTCGCTACTGGACATCCACCGAGTGGAGTTCAAGCTCGGCATACAACATCTACTTGAGTCATGGCAGTATGCCTGTGAATGTTAAGAACTCGCCCGAGGGCGTTCGTTGCGTTCGATCTTACTAGTCCATGATATTTCAGAAGGCCTCAATCTACTACTACGACTGGCACAAACGCAACAAGAGCACAAACAACCTCTTGCACCTCATTGTCGCCATACTTCAAATCTTTCATAACCTTTGTTATATCAGCTCCTGCTGTCATAAAGTCTTCACTAGTAATTTTAAGATGAGCATGGGCTGTTTTCATGTCTCGCCCTTTATAGTTCGCTTTTCCCCCGGTGCCTGCGACTAAAAATGCCGTGACGTTATCGATAAAAGGTTTCGCTTGCACATCTGTAAACATGTGCTTAATTTTTTTATTTGATTTATGGGCGCTGTATAAATTAGTAGCTAAGGTGCGAATTTTTGCCTCTTTACCCAGTCTTAAGTACAAAGACCTTTTCTTTTGACGAGTGGCAATCGCCCCAGCATTTTCGGCACACATTTTTTTCAAGCCACCGACCTGTTCCTTTGCCGTGGGTGCCTTTGTTTTCTCTGAGTTAGAGCTGCAACCAGCAATCAGTCCCATGGAAAGAATAACAAGAATAAGAGGTTTCATAGAATGCTCCTTGATTAATTATTGATCCAACTATAGTAAAGCTCTCTAGATAGTAAGATAGTACTTTAAATGTACTAACAAAGGAAAAGTGAATTTCATGGGAAAATCAACTAGTTATGGACAATTTTGCCCCGTCGCCCGAGCCGCTGAAATCGTTGCCTCTCGATGGACCCCAATACTGCTACGCGAACTTCTCGCTGGGAGCACTCGGTTTAGTGACTTAAAAAGAGGCGTCCCACAGATGTCCCCTTCTCTTCTTAGTAAAAGACTCGATGAACTTGAGGATGCTGGAATTATCGATAAGAAAAGAGCGGAAAATAACAAAGGCTTTCATTACATTATTACGAAGTCTGGTTCCGAACTCGCTCCCATTGTCATGACCCTTGGTATTTGGGGTCAAAAATATATCGAAGAAGAGTTTGCTGATCACGAATTAGATCCAACATTATTAATGTGGGATATTCAGAGACGCTTAGACCTCAACTTTTTTGATAAGACAAAGCGATTTGTGGCATGCTTCTATTTATTAGGGGCCCCTCAAGAACGAAAAGTTTGGTGGTTAATTATTAAAGATGGAGAGGTTGATCTTTGTATACGAAATCCAGGCTTCGAAGAAGATCTTTATGTTGAGGCATGCCTAAGGTCTTTGACTGAGATTTGGATGGGTCAGGTTTCAATCAATGAAGCGAGAAAACACTCGCACTTGATGCTTAAGGGTGATGACAAGGTCGTAAAATCATTCAAGAACTGGTTCTTACTAAGCCCATTCGCGGAGTACCACGGTCATTAGCAATATTAGGCATATCTGATCAGCAAAAATGGCGCCCCAGGAATGAGGCACCATGGGTGTTTGGTTAGTTTGCTACTAAAGTGCCACCATCAGCTTCGAGGATTTCACGGGGATCATACTGAAACCACATATCAAAAGCTGTTCCCAACTTGGGTTTACCATCTTCTGATTCAAAACCAACGATCGCTTTATAAGCAATATCATTACCGTACTTATCAGTCTCATAAAATTTCTCATTCGGGTTTAAACTAATGAACGTGATTCCAAAACTTGATAGTGGCGACAACTCTTCTCGAATCTCGGCTGGGTTGTCGACGTTTCCGTCACCGTTTTTATCATGCCACAATCGAAGTTTAGAAAACACAGCATCAGTTTTGTCGATGACACCATCCGGACCGAGGGGTCTTCGGTAGGAGGTGTCTCCCATGTCATATTTCATCAAAGCATAGAACCCATCGTCCGCAAATGGCTGGTGGTCCCAAGGGCCATAGGTGTTGTCGCCAAACAGTTGATCAATGCCAAGGACGTGGCCATTCGCATCGGGAAGAGCTAAAAATTGGTAACGACTTTGACCACTTCGAGTCCAACTCATCTTTTGAAACTTAAAGTTCTTTCCGGCTTCATTGATGTGAAGAAAGTCAGAGCTATCAAGTACGGTCACCGTTTGTTGCCCGAGTAAATTGAACCCTTCAAAGTTGGCTCGTTCAGCGATATCTTCGTGATCGACGCCAGCAATAGGATTCGGATTGGTTAAGCTTAGATCTCCACTTGAAAAATAACTGGCCTCTGACTCTTTGAGCGCTTGTTCCGAGGCGTATTCGACTCCTTGCGAATCGATCATTAAAGGATCTCCTCCTCCACCAGCAGGAGCACTGCCGCCACCACTGCCGCCACCACGGTTACTGCCACCACCACGGTCATCAGCCTCATCGTTTCTACTGCTACTGCTGCAAGCCGCTGGATTGTTTTCGCAAACGGCTCCCAGTCGTCCAGAACCTGCCATCTCTCTTCTGAGATCATTGGCAGGAGGTGCAACAACAACCAAGCAGCGAGAGTTATCACCGCTCATGACATCGCATCGCTCGCAGGACCTTGAGGGACGAGTCACATCGTCTCCTAAAAAGATATATTGATTTTCTTGATCACAGCGTTGAACTTCGCAAACGGAAACCTCACCACCATTGAGTGGTCGAGACCCCTCAGCTAAGCACGGCCGACATTTTGTATAGGTTCCATCTCGTTTTAAAACTTGAAAGCCCCCATCTTCGCAGAACTGAAATGGTGCGCGGGCAACTGTCATCTCGACAACCACAAAGGGTTCATCAGAGTCACCGTTTACACCATTGTCAGGCCCATCTGTGGAGCTCAGACCACCATCACTATTGTCATTTGAACTCAAACCTCGATCCCTATGATCGATACCTGTATAAGATCGGGTGGTTTCATTGAAAACCGGGTTCTGCGCTAAATGCGCCCCTTCATTTTCCTGAAAGTTTGAACGGAGATCGGTACAATTTGTAACGATTCCTAAGATTATAATTAAGATCCCACTCTTAATTACCTTTACACATACTTGTTGAATACGACTTGGTTGTCGCACATTAATGGTACTAGCCACTTTATTCCCCCATCCCGCCAGTCTCTTTCTGAAGCAAGAATGGTTCCACCCCTATATCAAAATAAGACACTGTACGCCCAAATCGAAGTAAACAGTTGGTGAAATTGTATACAATTTCGACTGCCTCAGAATGATACACCATACTAGAACTATAGAACTTCAGCCGATCCTCTTTCTATCGACCTTGTTTTCGTACCCCCTTTGCAAACTCTCATGAAGGTCCAAAGGAACCACAGGACAAAACCCATCAAGAAAACCAAAAGAAGCGACACTGACTCTTTTTTTATAATTTCCTTCTACTTGAAAAGACTTACAATCGCTTCACTACATCTTTTAGGGGAGTTAATATGAAAACAAATATTGGAAACATCGAACGAATCGCCAGAATCATAATCGGAGCCTTTTTGATCTCTTTGGCCTTTTGGGGCCCTTCTAATATGTGGTTTTTGATCGGCGCGATCCCTTTACTAACCGGTCTCGTCGGTTGGTGCCCCCCCCTGTTCTCACCTTGAATAAAAACCAAGCCATGGTTGAACACAAGATTCACTCGATTCCTATTCTCGATGCGGATCAGAAAGTCATTGGGATTGTCACCACCACCGACATACTCAAAAGTGTTTTCAAAAACCCCAATGTGGACTTATTCGTTTAATTTAACGAACTCTCACAAAAAGCTGACCAACCCAGGGCAAGAGGCTGGCACCCACAACGACCAACCAATCCACAGAAGTCAATAGGTCCAAGCTCAACGCAGTTGCAAAGACAGGAACTTGCACGCTCAAAACAAACAAACCAATGCACAGGGTGATGGCTCCCCAGACGAAAGGATTTTTGGTGATTTCGTTAAACAATACATTTGAATCGTACTTTCTTAAATTGAAGACGTGAAAAACTTGTGAGAATCCCAAAGTTAAAAAAGAGAGGGTGACAGCTTTTTCGTGAGAAAAAGAAAAATATTGCTGCGAAATATAAAACATGCTCAGAACAGTCAATGTGATCAGAAAGCCATAAAAAAATATGAATTTCCAATGTTCATTTTCAATAATCTTCTCATCATACCGGCGGGGAGGTTTCTGCAAGTAGGTGTCGTCACCTTGTCCCATACCCAAAGCCAATGCGGGGAACACGTCAGTAACAAGGTTAAGAAACAAAATTTGTAATGGAGTAACTGGTAATTTTTCACTAAATATAGCGGCCAAACCAATTACAAAAATCTCACTGATGTTGCACGATAAGAGGTAAATAACAAATTGTCGGATGTTTGAAAAAATGACTCGACCCTGCTGAACAGCAAATACGATTGTCTCGAAACGATCGTCTTTTAAAACCATATCGGAAGACTCGCGCGCCACTTGTGTGCCACGTAGGCCCATGGCCACACCAATGTCGGCTTTTTTCAAAGCAGGAGCATCGTTCACACCGTCACCGGTCATGGCAACAACAGCTCCTTGTTTTTGCAAGAAGGCGACCAATTGCAGTTTCTGCTCCGGACTGACCCGACTGATGATGGAGGTTTGTCGCAAACGCCCAACAATCTCTTCGGTCCATGGCCCCAAAAGATCACGACCGGTAATGGGTCGCAATGTCTCTTTGGCCAACCCGATATCTTCAGCAATTTTTGTAGCCGTCCCCCCTTGATCGCCTGTGGCCATGATGATTCGAATCCCAGCGCGCTGACACTTTGCTATGCTTGCCGGAACATCCTGCCGAGCGGGGTCAATCAACCCAATCAACCCAAGGAAACTAAGCCCCTCGTACACGCTCTTCATTTCTTCAGAGCCAACTTTGTATGCTACGGCTAACACTCGTAAACCTTTTTCAGCCATTTCATCGTTGCGCTTGATCCAGTAGTCTTTCTGTTCTGAACTAAGCAAGCAACTGGTAATCACCGACTCAGGCGCACCTTTGACGGCCACCCAACGCCCTTCTTCTCCTGATTGCAATGTGGCCATCATCTTAGATTCAGAATCAAAAGGTACTTCCGAAATCCGGGGCTGGGTTTTCTCAAGATCAATCACTTGATTCAAAACATCCAAAGAAAAGCGTAACAGGGCCACTTCCATAGGATCTCCAATAGCCGAGACATCGTCTCCAACTTTGGCGTCGTTACAAAGGGCGAGGACCTCAATCATTTTCTTCATGCCCTGGTTCAACTGATTATAAAAAAGAACATCTCCCGAGGAATTATACATTCGAAGTTTTTCACTCTCAGCCTCGGGCAAAACAGAGAATATACCGTCTGAAGTTAGTACTTCTGACACAGTCATTCGGTTTTCTGTGAGAGTGCCAGTTTTGTCGGTCACAATAATGCTGGTAGCCCCGAGAGTTTCCACAGCAGAAAGTCGATCCACCAAGGCGTTTCTTTGTGCCATTGTCCAAAGCCCTTTGGCTAAGGCGATCGTGGCGACAATGGGAAGGCCTTCGGGAACCGTGGCGACGGCAAGGGCAATGGCCGTCTCCAACATAAGCAGTGGATCTTTTCCAGACAGCAAACCTCCGGCGAGAATAAAAGCAGAAACCCCCAAGGCCACCCACAAAAGCTTTCCACCTAAACGGTCCAACTTCCTCTCAAGAGGAGTCACCTCGTCCTCTGCGCTCGAAGTCAGTGAAGCGATTTTTCCCAACTCTGTGTTCATACCCGTGCTGGTAACAACCACAACACAAGTACCACGTGTAATATGTGTTCCTTTCATTACCATATTTTGACGTTCTGAAACCAGGGCAAGCTCCTCCAGTAAAAGATTGGCCGATTTCTCGACTGGTACAGACTCACCAGTAAGAGTCGATTCATCAACACTAAGATTGTGAGACTCCAAAATGCGACCATCAGCAGCGACCACATCTCCCGCCTCTAAAAGTAGGATATCTCCGGCAACCAATTGATCAGCGGGCACCATACATTGTTCTCCATCACGCAGGGCTCGAGTGAAGGCTTGCCCCATCTTCCGCAAAGCGTCCATGGATTTGATCGCACGCCATTCTGTGAAGAAGCCAATAGAAGAATTGATAATCAGAACAAGAAGAATCGCAAAGGCATCGAGGTAATCACCGGCTATGGCCGCCACTGCGGCCGCAAAAGCTAATAACAACACCAACAAGCTTTTGAATTGTCGATAAAAAATCTCGAACACCGTAGGTGGTTTTTTTCCAAGAATCTGATTCGGACCATCTCGCAACAAACGGTCCTGCACGTCAGTAGAGGTCAGCCCACGATTGGAACGAACCTCCAGATTTTGTAAAATTTCGCTATTTTTTAATGCCCAGGGGTTATCAATTTGCACTGTAATCAACCTCGAGACTTTAAAAGATCTTATAAACCTTGCTCTTGATACTGCTCCACCGCTTGCATGGCTTCAATCCCATAAACCACAGAAGGTCCGCCGCCCATCAAGATTGCAACCGAAACCGTTTCCGCAATCTCCTCTTGGCTGGCTCCACTTTTCATCGCATCGTGCACATGAAAAGAAATGCATCCATCACAGCGCACAGTGATCGCAATCCCGAGAGCAATCAATTCTTTGGTTTTACTGTCTAAAACCCCTGCCTTGATGGCTTCTTCATGAAGCTTGCCAAAGCCTTGCATAGGGCCTGGAATCGCGGCACCCAACTTCTGCATCCAAGTGTTCAGCTCTTCATAGTGGGCTGGAAAGTTTTTCATACTGCTCCTCCTTCAGTTTTGCTTAAGATCTGACTACTCCCATGGGAGCGAAAAGACAAGCTGAAGCCATGAAGCCTATTTAACTTTTTTAACCACAGAACATTTAAGGTACATCGAGCCAAAGCCCGGAATTTTACACGAAATATCGTGATCATCGACGGGATCATCAAGCAAACGAATGTTCTTAACTTTGGTCCCAGACTTTAAGGTCTCTTTGCCAACTTTAAGGTCTTTCACCAAGGCCACTGTGTCACCGGTCTCAAGGGGAACACCGTTGGCGTCACGAAAAGAATGAGTGTCTTCTGTACTCTCAGAGTCTGGCTCGGACTGCGTCCACTCGTGAAAACATTCAGGGCAAACCCAGAGCATCCCATCGGGATAGGTTGAGGCAGACTGGCATTTTGGACATTTTGGACTTTCATCAGACATAAAGAGACTTTAATAAAGAAGCCCCTCCCAAGTCAAAGAGAATGCTTGTGGCATTTTGAAAAAATGAACCAAATATTGTTTTTCTTATAACCCAGGTTATAGTCAGGCTCGTTTACATATAGTTAGATATGCCCATTGGAATCAAACAATCTTACAAAAGGACATATTATGTCACTACTACTAGGCGACACAGCCCCCAACTTTCAGATCGACTCACAAAAAGGAAAAATTGATTTTCATGAATATATTGAAAACTCTTGGGCGTTCTTTTTTAGTCACCCTGCTGACTTTACCCCAGTTTGTACAACCGAAATGGGGCGCACAGCACAGTTAGCTGCTGAGTTTGAAAAGCGGAATGTAAAACCGATAGGGTTATCAACAGACTCAGTTGAAGAGCACAATGAGTGGATAAAAGATGTCAATGATACGCAGAACACAGACCTTCAGTTTCCAATCGTTGCTGATACAGATCAAAAGGTGGCCAAACTCTACCAGATGATCCATCCCGATCAAAGCGCAACAGAAGCTGTTCGCTCCGTTTTTATCATAGATCCTGATAAAAAAATTCGCCTAACAATGACTTACCCCATGTCTGTTGGAAGAAACTTTGACGAAATTCTTCGTGTAATTGATGCTCTGCAAACCACTGATAAATATGATGTTGCGACGCCAGCTGACTGGAAGGTCGGTGGGCGAGTCATTATTCCACCAAACGTTAACGACGAGGATGCGAAGCAAAAGTTTCCAAAAGGCTTCGATACAATTCGTCCTTATTTACGCTTTACTGAAGTCACCCAGTAACTCAAACAAAAGGGCCACTCTAATGAGTGGCTTTTTGACTGTACCGTCTTGTTAGGAACAACAGACTACGCCAACAAACAAACTTAGAATAAAAAGCCTAAGCGCACAAAAGTGATATTGAAGTATGCAGACTCTGCGAACTGATCGGCTGCCTCAACCACATCCTGGTATTCTGGGTCAGAAGTTGGAACTCCAGGAGCCGTAATCGTAGTGTCCGCTCCAAAAGGCATGATATAGGAGGCGTCGACACCGATCCAGAAGCCCTCGTTGTCTGAAGCTCCCCACATCCATCCCACTTTGGCGATCCCTGTCATGGCTGTGACTTCGGCCCGAACGGTTTGACTTGTGATATCGTCAACTGCAGAAGCATCCAAATTTTCCTGTCCGATCCCCACTCCAATAAAGAAGTTTTTCGAAAAGGGATGATAACGAACTAAGGCCTCGGGCATGGTTAGGTCCACCGAGGACGAGTCGATATCCAAAGATAATTGGTTATAGCCAAGATAAAAGCTCCAATTGCTGGATGCTTTGAAATCAACCCCCCCCTGAGCTACGTAAGGAAAACCCAGACCCGCACTGATTCCAACACCGGCCATTGAAGGAACTGAATAAAACAGACTTATGAAAAATAATATGCGAAACACTTTCATTGCGACCCACTCCCCTAATTTGCTTATTAATGGTAGGGTCATAGAGTAAATAATTTTAGTGAAAAAGCAAGACAGACTTTGACTATTAAGTGAGATATAAAAAGATATGTACAAGAAAAAGATCGCTATCATAGGAGCGGGCTTTGGCGGAGTCTCAACCTGCAAAGAACTCGCTAAATCATCAAATGTTGAAATTGATTTGATTGACCGTCGCAATCACCATCTGTTTCAACCTTTGCTTTATCAAGTCGCTATGGCGGGGCTCAACCCCGCAGACATCTCGGTACCCATACGCAAACTTTTTGCTCGAAACAAGAATGTTCAAGTGGTGTTGGCCGAGGTTGATTCCGTTGATGTTAAAAATGGCAAAATACAGTTTGATGGCCAAACACGACGGTACGACTACATTATCCTGGCTTGTGGAGCCAAACATTTCTACTTTGGTAATAACGATTGGGAGCAGTTTGCCCCTGGTTTAAAGAATATCGAGCAAGCCACAGAAATTCGGCGTCGCGTTTTAACAGCTTTTGAAATGGCCGAGAAAGAAGCTGACCCCGAGAAACAAATGCAGTACCTGACGTTTGCTGTTGTCGGTGCCGGTCCCACTGGCGTGGAATTGGCTGGAGCCATTTCTGAAATGGCAGCCTACACATTGCGATCGGACTTCAAGAAAGCCGACCTTTCTAAAACACGTGTGGTACTGATCGAAGCTGGAGACCGTGTACTGGCCGCATTTCCAGAAAAACTGTCTGCAAGAGCCGAGCAAGACTTACAACGGATGGGGGTTGAGATTGTTAAGCAGACCCGCGCCTCAAACTTAAGTGCGGAGGGACTCAATCTTGGCGAAAATTTCTTAAGCTGTCGTACAATTCTATGGGCTGCCGGGGTCAAACCCGCCAGTCTTACTGACACACTTTCCACCGAAACCAGCAAACAAGGTCGTGTGATTGTAAAACCAGATTTATCTATTCCCAGTAACGAAAACGTGTTCGTTATTGGCGACCAAGCGTCTTTTTCAAACAACCAAGGTGGCGATCTTCCTGAAATCGCACCCGTAGCGATTCAGCAGGGTCAATTTCTTGGAAAGCTGATTCGAGATGAACTCAACGGAAAACCAAGAGGATCGTTCAAATATTGGGATAAAGGAATTATGGCCACTATTGGAAAGTCGAAAGCTGTGGTGCACTCTGGCAATCTCAACCTCACTGGCTTTTTGGCGTGGGCCGCTTGGGTCTTTATACATGTGGTCTACTTGATGCGCTTTCGCAATAAGTTTTTCGTTTTCTTACAATGGGTATGGGCCTATTTTACATTTGGTCGAGGGGCACGCCTGATTGTGCACAAATCTTGGCGCTTCTACGACGGAAAGAAAATTGACTACACTTAGAAGACAAATTTTATCAGAATTGGAGCTAAGTTTTATTTTATGAAGATTCAGGTGTCTGTAAAGCCCAACTCTAGAAAAGAGTCCATAGAGAAAAACGAAGAAGGCGTTTATATCGTGCGGGTGAATGCCCCGCCTATCGAGGGAAAGGCCAACAAACGAGTGATCGAAATGTTAGCTAAAAAGTTTGGAGTTTCTAAATCTAAAGTCACACTCTTGTCAGGTCAAAAAAGTAAGCTTAAACTTTTTAAAATAGACAACGACTAGAATGATTATCTTGATGGTAATTATCTAATGGAAACAAAACAATTATACATAACGACCGATGCTGAAGTCGATGATGAAACCATCAATATCGTCTTACAGAAAATGTATGACGGCGACGACAATTGTTGAAAGCACTCTAACGCTTATAAATCTTGTCTTTAAGCTCCATGCCAGTCAGACATGTAGCCCCGGCAATCAATCCTACGATTAAATTTTGTAAGTGATCAAAAATAACGTGAGGGAAATGAAAAATATGGGCGATGATTCCCCCGCCCACGAGGAGCATGGCCAAGGTTCCAACAATTCCCAATGTTTTCATCGTATAAGGCATGGAGTTCACAAATAACATTCCCATTTTCTTGTAACCTTGCCGAATCAGGTGAAGACCAAAGTCATCAACTTTTACAATCAATGCGACCAATCCATAAATCAGCACTGATGCAGCCAAACCAACCGCCACCAAGGTCAATACCTGGGGCATAAAACTGCCAGAAATAGCACTTTTAGCGATAACAATAATCTCAATGGATAAGATCAGGTCGGTGCGGATTGCTCCCTTAATTTTTTCTTTTTCGGGAACAGATTGCTTTATGTTCTCATGATTTTTCTTATGAAAAAGCTTTTCAAAAATTTTGTGAACCCCTTCATAGCAGAGGTAAAGCCCTCCCACGAACATAATCCATTGGATCAAAGGAGGGTAAGCAGCCATCAAAATCAACACACCAGCAATACAATAAACTTTATTAAGGAGAGAGCCGATAAATATCGCCTTCACAATCGGCAACTCTCGATCTGGATGAACTCCATCAACAACTCCCGCATTGACCGCCAAATCATCTGACATTAATGCCGTCGTTTTTTGCACAGCCCCTTTTGTCATAACGGCCACGTCGTCCAGTGTTGTCGCGATATCATCCAAAAGAGTCAGTAAACTAACCATCAACAAATCCTCTAAGTTTTGCTCAGTATAATAACTCGTTTTAAGAATGGCACCCCCATTATGAGATCAGAAGTGGCTTGATTCATGAAAAAATTATTAGAATTCTTAAAATTGGTAAATTTAACATAGCTCATTTCTCTTGCTGCATTTGTCACTGTCAATTATCAATTCAGTGGTGTCTTGATAAAAAGACCGGGAGTACACAATGGGTAGAATTCATTTAGAAACCTGGATCAAAGCAAATCCTGAAGTCTGTTTCGACCTTAGTCGAAGTGTTGATCTGCACATTGATTCGACCCAGCAAACCGAAGAAAAGGCGATTGCAGGAAAGACCAGTGGACTGATGGGCCTCGATGACGAGGTCACCTGGCAGGCCCGTCACTTTGGAATCGTTTGGAATCTTCATGTAAAGATCACCGAGCTTAACAAGCCGGATCATTTTCAGGACCGCCAAGTTAAGGGGATTTTCAGGAAAATGGTC
>CBDUOS010000068.1:0-16972 GCA_965368905.1 uncultured Bdellovibrionales bacterium
CATTCCAAACAGGACCGCCGAGAATGAAGAAGAAAAACATGATGGATCCGAGGCCCCAACGAAACAGAGCCTCGATACGTGAGAGGTTTTTTCTCATTTATTTAAGAGTTCTTTCAACTCTCCGGTTTCAAACATTTCCATCATAATGTCACTACCGCCCACCAATTCTTTGTTGACGTAAAGTTGAGGAATCGTTGGCCATTGGCCATAATCTTTGATTCCTTGGCGAACCTCTGCATCTTGCAGAACATCCACTGTCGCAAAAGTGGCGCCGAGCTCATTGAGAATGGCAGAGGCTCGCGCAGAAAACCCACATTGTGGCATCTCGGGACTTCCCTTCATAAACAAAACGATCTGATTTTCACTTAACATTGTTTCAATTTTTTCTTTTGTACTCATAGTTTCCTCTTTCTCTTTTTATTTTTCTTCGGTTCGAATTGTAAGAGCATGAACTTCGCCGGATTTGAGCTCAACATCAAATGCGTTCATCACATGTTTATGGCGTTGGATACGTGACATGCCAGTGAAAGCTTTTGATGCAACATAGACGGAGTAGTGATCGTGGGTTCCGGTCAAATCAGTAACATCGACAAAAGATTCAGGGTAGGTCTCTTCTAATCGCTTTTTCACCTGTTCTGGCGTCATAAATCCTGTCCTCTCGTTTCTAGGAGTTTTAGACCAAGGCTCGATCTGAGTAAACTGGAGGCTCCTCGTATAAGGATATTGCGCACTAGGTCAAAAACTGATAGGGTGCTTTTCATGATAGTTCATGGATTCGTTGATGAAAATCACGTCAAAAAAGAAAAGGCCAAAGCGCGTGAGCTTAGGCGCTCTCAATGGTGGAAGCAAAAGTTGGCTCAAGGGCTCTGCTATTATTGCCAAAAAACCTTTCCTCAAAAGGATTTAACAATGGATCACAAAGTCCCAATGTCACGTGGTGGGACCTCCTCAAAAGGCAATGTTGTGGCCTGTTGTAAGCCGTGCAATTCCGAGAAAAAGTACCTCACACCTGCTGAAATGATCCTCAATCCACCCCCTGCTTAATAAAGCAACATCTCCGAAACCGCCCTGACTGGGTAGACTTCCTAAAAATCCTATTGTTACAATAGCCAAGTTATTGAAATTAGGAGCACCCAGTTGGCAAAATCGAAGATTACATCCAGTAGTACAGCCGAATATTTTGCAAAAAACCTGCAACAGGTGGGGTTTTCGTCACCCACAAAAGCGGTTTTAACCACTCTTAAAGAGGCTATTGATAACTCTTTGGACGCATGTGAAGAGGCCGGAATTGCACCCACTATAGAAGTTGAGGTGAAGAAGGTCGGCAAAGGGTCTGGTAAAAATACCGACCTCATTGAGGTCGTAGTCGAAGATAACGGCCCCGGACTTGAGCAGAACGACCTAACTAAGGTTTTTGGTGAGTACTTGGCCTCAAGTAAATTTGGCCGTGGTCGTGCCTCTCGTGGGCAACAGGGGATTGGTATCAGTGCCGCGACCACTTGGGCGCAATTGACCAATGCAGCCGGAGTCACGGTTCGTAGTAAAACCAATAAAATGCGTAAAGCCATCGAGGGCCAAGTCGATGTGGATATTAAAGGAAACAAAGGCCTTTTTAAAAATAAAAAGACGGTGGATTGGTCTAAACCCCATGGTACCCGAGTGGCCTTTCGAATCGATGGACGGATTCAACTCAATGGCGATGGAGGACTTCTTACTTATTTAGAGGGAACCACCCTCTTAAACCCCCATTTAGAGTTAAAATATGAACTTTTAGACCACGACCCTGTCCACATTGAAAGAGTGTCAGATGATGTGCCAAAGGTGCCTGCCGCCACTCTTCCGCACCCCCATACTATGAAACTAGGGGAGTTTATCACCCACTCGGGGATTTATGGGAACGTCACGTTTAAAAAGTTTTTGAAATCAGGTTTCTCGCGAGTGACCGACAATAGCATTAAAGAGTTTACTAAAAATGGGTTGCCCAAAGAGCTGGTCAACAAGTCGATGAAGCAAATTAACGAAGGCAATTTGAAAAAAGCCTTTCAGGCGATTCAAAATACGCCTCTGCCAAACCCCTCAACGCGATCGGTGTTAACGGTCGGAGAAGAGTCTTTGTCTAAGTCGATTCTTCGTTTAGGAGCCGTCGACTTTTTCAGTGTGGTGACTCGTAAACCAAAAATTTGTGACCATAAACCAGTTGTGATTGAAGTCGCCTTGGCTCGCTTTCTTGACCGTGGCAGAGAGGATTCGCAAATCCAACTTTTGCGTTTCGCTAACCGGGTTCCATTACAATTTGATAAAGGCGCCTGCGCGATCACCAAAGCCATTGAATCGGTGAACTGGCGTGCCTATGGATTAAGCCAATCCAAAAACAGTTTGCCATCTGGTCCTTATGTCTTCGCCGTTTCCGTGGTTTCACCATTTATTAAATTTAAAAATGCATCGAAAGAAACCATTGATGCATCAGATGAACTGGTTGAAGAGATACGATTAGCCGTTATGCGTGCTGGGCAAAAGCTGTCTCGACATATCAAACGTGAGAACAAAGCCGCAGACCTCGAGAGGAAAATCAAACATATTGAACAGTTTGGTCCGATTCTAGTAGAGACTTTGGCTCGCATTACCAAAGCTCCGGCGAAAAGAAAACAGGCGGCGATTGCTGGCTTAGAGAAAATTTTGGGACGTGATTCGAAAGCGGCCAAAGAAGATCTGAATGAAGCCGACTTGCGACTTAAGAAGTTGAAAGATCGCATGCGTGCGCGTGGAATCGGCACCTTTACCGGTAAAGATGAAAGCGAAATGTTAGAGGAAGTCGAGGCGGCTGAAGCGGAAGCCGCCGCCGAAGAGGCCGGTGCTGTCGCCGAGACAGAGGCAAAGTCGAGCAAGAAGAAGTCTTCTAAGAACAAAACAACAAAAAAGAAAGTGGCTAAAAAGAGTGCTGCTAAAAAGAAAACTGCCAAGAAAAAAACCACCAAAAAGAAGACGGCAAAAAAGACGGTGGCCAAAAAGAAGACCACCAGTCGAAGCAAAAAGTAGGTAAGAGATGTCTAAGATGATCCGTGTTCGAAAAATGACGAAAGATATTCCCAAAGAGGCTAAGGCCATTTGTGATAAAATGCTAAAAGACTTGGAGCAGTCGAAGCGCCCCAAGCTACAAGCCATCAAATGTGCCCTTGATAACTCTTTTTACAACCCCAAGGTGGGTTATCTTACTCCGGGTGAAAAAAGAGTAACGACGGAACTGAATGTGTCGTCTGTGCAAAAAATGGCTCGAATGACATTTTTACTGGAAATTCTGTTGCGAAACATCGATATGGGATCGGTCAATACCAAACGTGAAATCTACTATATGGCCAAAGGTTTGATAAAGAGTGACAAAATTCTCAAACCATTGGACTTCGATGACCAGTCAGAAAGTGATTCAATTATCGACTTTATTTGTGACTTGATGGAAGTCTATCGAGAAGAAATGAATTGTTTTGCCAATGACCGCGGGGGGCAAACTTACTCGCAACATATGATTGTGACAGAAACGATGCCCGATGGCACCAAAGCCACCATTGACTTGAGTATGCTTGGGACCAGTCCATTTCAACCAAAAAATAGACCGCAATCTCTCACTTTAAAAATGAAGCGCAAGATTGATTTCTGTTTGGTGGTTGAGTCGGAAGGTACTGCCAACACCTTGGTGGCCAATGGAATGACCAAACGCCACAAGTGTATTGTTATGGGTGCGCAAGGTGTCCCCTCCAATGCGGTACGAGCTTGGTCAAAGAATATTCAAAATCAATTGAAAGTACCCATATTCTTTTTTGGCGACTTGGATGCTTACACTTTACAAAATATTTATCGAACTTTGAAAGCCGGGTCGGCTGCCAGCTTGATTCGGAACTCTGACTTCTCAGCTCCTGATGTGAAGTTTTTGGGTGTCTTGCCAGAAGATGTGAAGAAATATGACTTGCACTGCTACGATGTAAAAGAGAATGACGCCAAAGAGGCACGCTCTTTGAAAAAAGCCAAAGATGCTTTGAAGAACGATCCTTTTTTCCAAGATAAAAAGAATAAAAGGCTCGCCCAAACTTTGAATTGGTTGATCAAAGAGAAGAAGCGTTGTGAGCAACAGGCTCTTTACTCGGTGGACCCAAAAGACCCACAAATCTGTGAGAAAATCATTGTCGATAAAATCAAAAAGGGCAGTTACATCTAGGGCTTGCTGCATCCGAGCTAGCAAAATGGGGTGGACTGTCATAGTGTGGGCTGCAAACCAAATGAGAAGGAGCCCCATTCTATGGCGACGATAGAAACAACCACCCAACTTGTTGAAAAAACTTATGAAACGACCAGAGAGCGCTTAAAAGTTGTCAAGCAAAGGCTCAATCGCCCCCTCACATTAACAGAAAAAGTTTTGTACGGGCATTTGGATGACCCGCAAGGGCAAGACCTGGAGCGGGGTAAGAGTTTCTTGATGCTTCGACCCGACCGAGTGGCGATGCAGGATGCGACCGCGCAAATGGCCCTTTTGCAGTTTATGTTGGCCGGAAAAGACGAGGCCGCCGTTCCTTCGACAGTTCACTGTGATCACTTGATCTTGGCCTACAAAGGCGCCAGTGAAGACATGAAAAATTCAATGATTGAAAACAACGAAGTGTTTCAGTTTCTTTCAACAGCTTCGAGCCGCTACGGAATCGGGTTCTGGAAGCCTGGCGCTGGAATTATTCACCAAGTTGTTCTTGAAAACTATGCGTTCCCTGGTGGAATGATGATTGGTACCGACTCTCACACTCCCAATGCCGGTGGCTTGGGAATGGTCGCCGTCGGTGTCGGCGGCGCGGACGCCTCAGATGTGATGGCCGGTTTGCCTTGGGAAGTGAAGAATCCTGAGATTGTGGGTGTTCACTTAAAGGGAAAACTTCAGGGCTGGACATCACCAAAAGATGTGATTTTAAAACTTTTGGGCATTCTGTCAGTGAAAGGTGGAACCAACCGAATCATTGAGTACTTTGGTGAAGGAACTGAAAGTATTTCTTGTACAGGTAAAGGGACAATCACCAATATGGGAGCTGAGCTTGGTGCCACTTGTTCTGTTTTTCCATACGATTCGCGTATGAAAACATACCTTGAAGTCACTCGTCGTGCCGAGATTGCGAAAATTGCTGATGCCAATAAAGATCTACTCCATGCCGATGCCGAAGTGGAAGCTGATCCTCAAAAATACTACGATCAAGTTATTGAAATTGACCTGAATACGTTAGAGCCACACTTGGTGGGGCCACACACGCCAGACTTGGCCCATCCTCTTTCTAAAATGAAAGAGGCGGCGCAAGAAAATGGTTGGGACACTGATTTGTCAGCCGCTTTGATTGGCTCTTGCACCAACTCTTCTTATGAAGATATTGGTCGTGCCGCAAATGTGGCCGAACAGGCTAAGGCCGCCGGTTTCAAAGAGATGCCACAAACCTTTATGGTGTCCCCTGGATCGAATATGATTCAAAATACCATCGAACGCGATGGACAAATGAAAACACTCAACGACGTGGGCGCGACCGTACTGGCCAATGCCTGCGGCCCTTGCATCGGACAGTGGAAGCGGGATGATTTTAAAAAGGGTGATAAGAACACCATCGTAACAAGCTTCAATAGAAACTTTCGCGGTCGTAATGACGCCAATCCAGAAACACTAGGCTTCATTGGAAGTCCAGAAACCGTTATGGCCCTTGGCTTAGCGGGACGTTTGGATTTTAACCCTATGACTGACGAATTGGACACACCTACGGGTCCAATTAAACTGAAAGCACCCGTTGCTCCGGAGTACCCTGAAAATGGTTTTGTCGCTGATTTAGAAGGTTACCAAGAGCCGCAAGGTTCTGATGTGGATGTGAAAGTGGCTCCCGAATCCAAGCGTTTGCAACTGCTTGAACCGTTCCCGGCTTGGGAAGGTGAAGATTTGACAGATATGGTGGTGTTGGCCAAAGCCAAAGGCAAGTGTACGACCGATCATATTAGCCCGGCAGGGAAATGGCTCACTTACCGTGGTCATTTGGATAACATCTCAGACAACATGTTAATCACTGCGAACAATGCTTTCACCGGAGAGTCTGGAACTGGGAAGAACGTTTTGACTGGAGAAACTGGCGTGGCCTTCTCGAAAATTGGTCGCGACTACAAAGCGAAAAAACAGGATTGGATTATTGTTGGTGATGAAAATTACGGTGAAGGCTCTTCACGTGAGCACGCGGCGATGTCTCCTCGTTTTCTTGGGGCACGTGCTGTTGTGGTTCGAAGCTTTGCGCGAATTCATGAGACCAACTTGAAGAAGCAAGGTGTTCTGGCCTTAACTTTTGCTGACCCTGCAGATTACGACAAAATTCAAGAGGAAGATCGTGTGGCAGTAAAAGGTTTAAAAGACTTTAAACCTGGTCAGAACTTAACCTTGGAGATCACTCACAAAGATGGAGGCACTGAGACTGCTGAGTTGGCTCATACCTACAACACTGAGCAGATCAAATGGTTTGAGGCTGGCTCCGCTCTGAATCTTTTGCGAGCCCAAAACAAGTAACGCATGTTGATCAAATGGCTTCTTTTTCTCGTCGCCCTGATGGCACACTTTTGGCTGTGGGGGCGCTGGTCTTTTGAGGAGTCCCTGCGTGACACTCTTTTATTATTAGTCACATCGGTCCTACTGATCGTGTATTTGGCCGTTCCGATTCGTGCTTTGGTGAAAAAGCAAAGCCCAAACCCGGTATTCCATAAGTTTTGGATGCAGGTCATTTTCTATGTTTACGTCATTTTAATAGTCGTTATGAGTCTGTTTCATTTTACAGGCTTGATTAAACTTTTGCTTCCCATAAAAATAGGGCTTCTCGGTCTTTACGCATTTATTAAGTACAAATTAAAATCTAAGAAGTGATTTTCTGTCCGGAAAAGAATCGGTTGCAGTCACCACCATATCAAAAAATCTATTTGTATTGAAATAGGTAGCGCGTGTGGAGTGAGTCGGCGCCTGTTGTTTGATACAGCTCGATAACGGTGTCTTCTTTTTGGTAGCCATACTTCTCGAGCCATTGCTTCACGTAGGGATAGACTTTGAATGGGCCAATCGAGGGTGAGCCTTCGAAATGAGCCACCAAATACTCCTGTTTAGGAACTTCATCCAGACTCAACTCACCGGAACGCATAACTTCTTTCACCTCTTCTGTCAGTGAGGAGAAGGCGCAGCCCCCATGAGACAAGAGGCGATCATGTGGCACGGTGTTTGGGTCATGTAAATAGCGTCCGAAAGCAAGGGGACATTTTACACCCTTCTCATTGAACAGGGCTTCGACGGAATCAATGACTGGTGCAATTTTGTGGTAAGGGCCTTCATGGGTTTTGTAAATTAAAAAGAAAGGTCCTTGATCGCCAGACGCAATAGTCACGGGTTTGAAGTAGCCGGTGCGATAAACTGCGAATCCGGCAATGCCAAGTAAGATGGCCACTGTGATGGCAAATGCTTTTGCCATAGTTGTCTTCCTTTCGTTTTAGAGGTCGGTCCAGGCCGTGGTGCCTTTTGCCGTTTTTAAATCACAACGGGGTGACACCTCTAAAAATAGTTCAGAATCGGGGAGCCCGGCATTCAAAGCCTCTAAAAGATCGTCTCTTTCATCCTCACCAATTTCGGTCTGCATGCCTTTATCCATCGCGATCAAAAACTGATTGTAGAGATATTTACAAAACTGTGACCAATCTTTGCGATAGTTAGGTGCGAAGTCTTTCAAGCAAGAGGTTTTCATATCGATCTCTGGGGCGGACTTAACATTTAAGCCCAGGCCGACAAAAATACAGGATTCACTGCCTTTTTGTGCCACTTCGACTAACAGGCCACTGAGTTTTCCGTCTCCTAAATACATATCATTGGGAGCTTTTAATCGTAGTGGCAATGAAGAATCAAAAACATAGAGGGACTCATACAAAGCCAAACCCAAGAGAGGAGTTATTATCGGTTGAGGAGTACTGTCAGTGCGAAAACACCAAGTGCTCAGTAAGACTTCCCCTTTCGAGAGGTCTGTCCAAGTGCGATCACCACGCCCGCGCCCATGGGTTTGGTGATCTGACAGGTACAGTGCGAAGTCACGATCTGAACTCGGAAAGTCCGATTTGGCCACATCATTGGTACTTTCAACCTCTGGGTAGAAAAAAGAGGGAAGGTTTTTGGATTGGGCCCATTCATGGGTGAGAAGGTTTACGGACATTTTTTAACTCCAATCAAATAACAACGAAAAATCAGCAGTTTTGGCCGAGTGGGTGAGTGCTCCTACGCTTATAAAATCGACCCCTAAGGCGGCCACCTGAGGAATACGCTCTAAAGTCATATTTCCACTGGCTTCAGTCTCTATCGACTTGGGGATTAATCTCAGACATTCCCCCATCATATCAAGACTCATGTTGTCTAACATGATTCGGCTAGCGCCAGCCGCCACAGCTTCTCTAACCTCTTCAATGTTTTTTGTCTCCACTTCAATGGCTAGATTCGTTTTCGGAGAGATTTGTTCAATACAGGCGGTGATGCTGCCTGCTATGGCAATATGGTTTTCTTTGATCAATACGCCATCGCTAAGGTTCATTCTATGATTGCTGCCACCACCATCGACCACAGCCTTTTTCGAAAGTTCTCGATACAAGGGCATGGTTTTTCGGGTGTCGAGAATCTGAGTCTTAGTGCCTTCGCATGCTTTGACAAATTGTGAGGTCAGAGTCGCAATGCCGCTTAAATAACCTAAAAAATTTAACGCCACCCGCTCAGCCTGGATTAGCTGAATCAGGTTTCCGCTGATTTGAGCCACAGCTTGTTGATTGAGGATGTCATCTCCATCTTTAAACTGCCACGTCACTTCAAGGGTTGGGTCCAGGTGCTGAACAGAGTCTTGAAACAAGGATCGACCCGATAGTACCAGGTCTTGTTTGGCGATTAGCTGGGCTACACCGAATTCTTCCGATTTTTCTAGGGATGATGTGGTCATATCGAGAGTCGGACGATCCTCGAAAAAGGCCTTTTCAATTAACTCTTTTGTTGTCATGGGGATTGCTCTGCGCCCTTAAGTGCCATTTCTTGTTGCAGAATCTTTTCCAATTCATCGCGAACCACTCTCTCAAGGATGCCTGGCAGTTGATCTTGGATCACTTTCCCCATCGCTATCCGCACTTCTTGGCGAATGATGGCCTCCATCTCGGCGGGGTTCATACCCCCTTGGCCCATGGGTTGTGTTCGATTGTCGTAGTTGGGAACATTCACATTGTGGATTTCGCCAGTGCGGGTCGTCGCATCCGACTCCGTCATATTTTTCTCAACCGACACGGAGCTAGCCTCGGGTTTGTATAGGAAGTCATCCAAATTTAACTTTTTCTCATCCCCGAGATCCATGGACTTAAACTGATCCAAGTCATCCTCTTGGGTGTAGTCTTGTGTTTCATCTTTGTTAATGTTTTTGCTCAACGGCTTGGCTTCCCAGTTATCTTTGTCATCTGTTTCAGTGACAGAAAGGGATTGTTCTTGGGTTTCTGGACCAGGCGGCGGCGGGACTTCATACATATTAAACTCTTCGGGTTCGTGATCGTCGGCTTTTATATTGAACTCAGAGGTGGCTTCAAACTCCGGTGGGGCGGGAGTTTCTCCCTCAAGAGCCAAGTCCATGCCCTCATCAGACTCATCCAAATCAAAGCTGGAGGGTTCGAAGGCGGCCGGGGCCTGTGGGGGAGCTTCTCCACCCCCGGCTTCCTTTTGCTTCTCCTCTTCAACAAATTCAGAGGTGATGTTTTTAGGAAATTGCAAAAAGTCAGAAAGCATCTGAGATTTGGTGGTTTCAACCAAATCCCGAATCAGATTGCGCATCTTATCGATGTCGAAAGGCTTCTCAAGCTCCGCTTTGGCTCCACAGGCTTTGTATTTGCCCTGGTCTAGTTCCATAAAGGAACTCCACATTAAAACCACAGGAGTCAAATTGAGAGACGGATGGGCGCCAATTTCTTTAGCAACTTCGTAGCCATTCTTTTTTTGTAGCAAAATATCGGCAAAAATAATGTGCGGCTCGTAGTTTTGGGCGACTTCGATAACATCAAGGCCATTGTGGACACTTTTTACTTCAGCACCATAATCTTGAAGTCCCATTTGAAAGACCTTACGGATAGAAGCACTTTCATCCGCAAGTAAGACGCGCAACGACATACGTTAAGTAAAAACTTCTTTTGATACAGAGTCAAGAATTCAGCCTCACTTGACGTCTTTATTGGCCCCTTTTTACAATGTGGAGTGTTCAACCTCGTCGATCGCTACATTTCCAAGGCCTTTCTTACCTATTTTGTAGCCGGATTGGTTGTTTTCTTAACACTGTTCTTTGTGATCGACTTTATGACTCAGATCACAAGATTTGACGTCACTTTAGGAACTCTGGGGCGTTATTACGGTGCCTATTGTTTTGAGATCATTTATCAATTTATTCCAGTGGCCGCCATGGTTGGTGTTGTTTTTACTTTGTCTACTCTGAATAAAAGTCGCGAACTCACCGCTTTGTTCAGCCTTGGTATGAGCCTCAGTCGGATTTTAATGCCCATTCTTTTTTGGGTGATTTGTTTGGTCGGTTTGTCTTTCTATATTGGTGACCAAGTGGTTCCTGTGACTAAGAAAACCCGTGACTATATTTATTATGTGGAGATGAAAAAACAACCGGGACTCTATTCAACAGTCAAAACGAATAAAATTTGGTACCGGTCGGACAATCTTATTTTTAATATTAAGCTTCTCGACCCTGAAAAAAAGAAAGCCTTTGGAGTCACCTTTTACTACTTCTCGCCGGATTGGAAGCTGCAGCAAGTGATTAGTTCTAGGGAGGCCTCGATTATGTCGTCGGGCTGGAAGCTGGCCAGTGGAACCATCACCTTGTTTGTCGAAGACCTGAGCACCCCTTTGGTCAAAACTTTCGATTCTAAAACCATTGCTATGACAGAAGAGCTGGCGGATATTCAAACCACAAGTTCAGCTTCAGACTTTCTAAGCTTTAAAGAGCTGGGGCGCTACATTTCAAAGAACAAGGAGGCGGGTTTGAACATGACCGCCTTCGAAGTGGATTATTGGAACAAAATCAGTTTTCCCTTCACCATTTTGGTTATGGCTTTATTGGGAGTTCCCTTTGTGATCACCCATCAACGCTCGGGAGGGATGGCCAAAAATGTGGGATTGATTCTTCTGATGACCTTTGCCTTTTGGGTAATGCACTCGTCGAGCATGTCCCTTGGTCGACATGGTCAAGTTCCACCCTTGGTAGCAACATGGGGACCTAATTTTGCAATGATTGTTGCCACATTCTTTAGTTTTCGTTGGACAAAGAATTAGCGAGCTTCGGCAACTCTCACAGGTAATAGTGAAAAAGAAAGAATGTCTGGTGTGTGGGTTCACCGGGATTCAAGTTATTGATCTGCCTTACATACTCAATCTGAATATTGAAATGCGAAACTGGGAGCCATTGGACACCCAACCCAGGTTGATGAGTCAGTGAATAAGAAGTACCGTCATCTCGTGAGTAGTGTTCGAACAGCAAGTACCACATAAAACCAGAGAAAGTGTTGTGGCCGAGCTTGGCAAAACTGGCAAACGCATCAATGCCATTTTGCGGTAGGCTTGTAAGGTGACTGCGTTCATAATCCAGTTCAAAGATTCCTATCCAACTTTTACTGACCGGAAAAACGGCGTTCACTCCCGAAAGAAAACGTCTTTTCGTGCTCGATTCACCCATCAGCAGGCTGCCGCCGATTCTTGAATGGCCGTCAAGATAATGCACGTAGTGTCCAGAGAAGTTTCGTTCACTATTAGTGGACTGGGGGTTTTCCAGGCGTCCTAAGCTGGTATTAAAAATCAATTCGTGGTCGGTGTCGATTTGCGTGTATTCCATATTGTAGGTTTCACTAAGGGAACCAAAACCAAAAGGATTTTTTATAAGTCGGACGTGATTGTCTGTGAACAATCCAAATGTTTGGCGAAACTTTCCGATACGCAGCCGACTTTGCATTGTCGGGCTCCAAATCGCATAATGTCTTTCAGAGAGAAACTGCCCTTTCTTTGGAGTGCCGTCGGGCGCTTCTAATGTTCCAGCCGTTCCGACAAAAGTTACGTTGTCGATCGTTACTCCGAGTTCAACATTCTGTTGCATTAAGAAGAACTCACCTCGATCAATCGTCGAATTTTTCACATCCGCTTGAATGGCGCGAAGGTCACCACCGTATTTAACCGTTTCACTGTTCTTAACCAGTCCAAACATGGGCTGCGCGAAGGCATCGCCCATGCTCCAAGTGCTCATGTATGCGTTGGAAACGCCACGACCGTAATCTGTCAGCAAGCCTCCTCCATTCGGGGAGACATGGCAGGCCACACAGGTGGGGTAGCCTTTAACAGCCATTTGCACAAAACAAAAAGCCTTGGGGGTCCAAAGTAAAACTGAGATTAAAACGATCTTTTTAAACAAGGAGAACTCCTCTTGAATTAACGAACAATCGAGACTTGGGTTTCAAACTTCACTTCGACTTTTTCGGCAACGGTAATCCCATTCCAGGCCGGGACATTGACGTTGAAGTCTTTAAAATTCAGAATAAACTCTCCAGACAGGTTGAGGTCGGAATCTTTTTTGTTCAACACCGCCTTTCCAGAAATGGGTTTTTCTACGCCGTGAAGAGTGACCATCCCGGTGAAATTGAAAGAGCCGTTGTAATCCTTGGGAGGTTCCAATTGAGTGAATTTTATTTTTGCTTTAGGAAACTTCTTGGCCTCAAGATACTTGAGAGCATGATCGTCACGAGATTTCATTCCTGAGTCAAAGGTGGCCAATTTAAATACAAGTTCACCAGACACTTTGTTTTTGTCTTCAGTGAGCTTTCCTTCAACGCCTTTTCCTTTAGCCTCGATCACCACGAGATTGGGCCAGCCACGGGTTTTGTAGGTGACATGTCCCTGGTCTGGCTTGAAAACAAATTCAGGGGTACCAAAGGCTGTTGAAACATTAAAGAGGATTAAAAGAAAAACGACTCTCATTGGTTGACCTCATCTTTTGGGAGTTTAAGTTTGACCCACTGTTTGATCACTTCCATCTCTTCGGCTGCGACGGGAGGAAACACTATAGAAATCTCACTGGTGCTAAATTGAATGGGCATAAAATTGAAATTTTTTGGCGAGTCGATCATCGAGAAAACAAACTTGCCGTACTCTTCGGAGCCCTCTGTAAAATCGAAAAGATCGGGCTGGTTGGCAACCCATTCTTCTAATTGTTCGTAGGTCCCCATATTTTTACCTTTTCCTCCTCGTGGTGCGAAGGCGTTATGGCAAAGGACACACTTTGGGCCAAAGATGTTGTTTCTTAAAGAAATCCAATTGGGCTTTAAATTAGCCGGTTGTAAAGCCGCGGGAGAGCTGTCGGCAAACTCGGGGGCCCCTTGATTGATCCAAGTTAGAAGGAGGTCTTTGTCTTCTTCTGAAACCGGTTCAACAGAGCCAAAACGACGACGTGGAAAAGGCATCTTATCATTCGCCACGGTGCTGGCAATGGCGCCTACGGATTCACGGACAGAAGCATAGTTATTGTAATGAGAGTGGCAGGCCACGCAATTATAAGGCTCCAGGACTTTTTCTTTAATTTCAGAAAAAGCAATCAAATCAAATGGCTCAGGTTTAACTTCGGGCTCGATAGCCTCCTGTTTAACTTCGGGGGCACCAGCAAGAATCCACTCTTCAAGCATGGCTTGTTCGTCTTCCGAAAGTTGTGGGTAATCCTGTGGAGGCATAAACAGCTTAAGATTTTTTGTCTGCACTCTCTGCAAAATACTTTGCAATGAGGCTTTGACCACCTGATAGTTTTCATAGGCTCCGTGGCGGTCGTGACAGTTCATGCATTTGGGGCGGAGTACGGTTTCGAGGACCGTCGCAAAATCGTATTGGGTCTCAGCGTCGGTGTCCTGGCTTTTCAGTCCACCTTTTAGGGGGGAGGTGCTGTAGTCGTAATCCCCGCATCCTTGTAAAAAAAGTAAAGCGACTAAACTCAGGATCGATCGAATCATCAAATTTATCATGGCTCCGCTATAGCATGCGTCGAACCTCTGAGCTAAGTAATAAATCAGTATTTTACTGCTGATTTGCGGAATTTTTCTAAATACTTCCAAATTTCACTATGTTGCCTTTTCGCCTATATTTCGCTATCAGTAGGGGTATGAGATCGAAATCATACGCATTCATTCGAAATAGCTTAGAACAAGGGGACTCTCAATGGCTATTCTAGAGGTAATCAAGTTCCCCGACTCTCGACTGCGCCGTAAAGGCAATGCCGTAGAAGAGGTCACTCCTGAGTTAAAAAAATTGGTCGACGACATGCTAGAGACCATGCACTCCGAAAAAGGCATCGGTCTGGCTGCGATCCAAGTGGGTGTTGAGGTTCGTTTGCTGGTTATCGACATCCAGCCTCAGGGTGACAATGATCGCTATGAGCTGGATCAGGGAATGACCGATTTAGAAAAAGCTGTGAAACAGCCCATCGTTATTTTTAACCCTGAAATCACAAAAAAAGAGGGCAAAACCTCTTATGATGAGGGGTGCCTCAGTGTTCCAGGGTTCTATGAGTCGGTCACACGCGCCAAATACATTGAAGTGAAGGGTCTGGATCGAGATGGGAACCCCGTTGAGTACAAATTGGACGGCTTGCTCGCTATCTGTATGCAGCATGAAATTGACCATTTGGACGGCAAGGTCTTTATTGACCGCTTGAGCCCCATCAAATCCAACCGAATTAAGGCCAAAATCAAGAAATTCGGCTATCCCAAACCTGAGGACGAAGAGAAAGAGGAAGAGTCCGAAACGGTCCTCATCTAAGGCTTTCTACCTGAGGCCTTTTTATGCTAAAAGGCTGCAATGTCTTATAAAATCGTCTTTCTGGGGACTCCTTTGTTTGCCGTGCCTTCATTGGCTGCTTTACAGTCGAGCCCCGAATTTTCAGTGGAAAAAGTTTTTACCCAACCGGATCGACCGTCGGGACGGGGAAAAAAACTCAAGCCCAGTCCCATTAAAATGGCGGCGCAGGACTTTGGCATTCTTGTCGAATCACCAGAGAAAGTCTCCACGCCCGAAATTATTAGTTCACTAAAAAAAGAAAACTACGACCTAGCTGTGGTCGTGGCCTACGGACAGTTGCTTTCTGATGATTTTCTGCGCGCCTTTAAATCAGGTTGTGTCAACGTTCACTCCAGTCTTCTGCCAAGGTGGCGAGGAGCCGCTCCCATGCAAAGAGCCTTGATGGCCGGAGACGAGTACACCGGAGTGAGCTTACAAAAAGTGGTTAAAAAATTGGATGCCGGTGATGTGATTGGTGAAGTACGAATGCAGCTGCCTCTCGATTTAGGAGCCAGTCAATTGTATGCGTCTCTTAGCCAGCAAGGGGCGAAACTTCTCACTCAAAAATTGGTTCCTTACTTGAAAGGCCAGATCGATCCCGTGCCTCAAGAAGAGTCAGAAGTGACTTATGCAAGCAAGATTAGGAAAGAAGAGGGGAAAGTGGATTGGAGCCTCTCCAACAAAGAGATTCACAATAAAATTCGAGGTCTCGATATGGGAGGGCCTTATGCGTATACAACTTTCAAAGATAAAACATTAAAGCTACACAAAAGTTTTCCCCTGGACGGTCAGCACAAAGCACCACAGGGAATGGTCGTCGATGTTAAAAAAGATTCATTTATTGTGGCCTGCGGAGAAGGGGAGTTGGAACTGCACGTTGTTCAACCCGAAAGCAAAGCCCGCATGAAGGCCGCTGATTTTATCCGTGGCTATCATATTAAAGAAGGAGATCGCCTTGAGTCGTGAGTTTATTCCTGCCCCAAGTATTTTGTCTGCCGATTTTTCAAAGTTGGGTGAAGAGATTGCGCAAGTGATGGCCGCTGGAACCCAGTGGGTGCACATCGATGTGATGGATGGTCACTTTGTACCCAACCTCACCATCGGCGCACCGGTGGTGAAGTCATTGCGATCGATCAAAGAGGCCTACTTGGATTGTCATTTGATGATTGAAGAGCCAGAAAAGTACATTGACGATTTTATTAAAGCTGGAGCTGACAACATCACGCTGCATATCGAAAGCAAAGGTAATATGAGTGATATGTTGCAAAAAATAAAAGAGGTTGGAGTGGATGCAGGAATCACTTTGCGACCAGCCACCCCTTTGGAAGACATCGAGGCTTACCTCTCGATGGTTGACTTGGTTTTGGTGATGACGGTGAACCCCGGGTTTGGGGGGCAGTCATTTATGCAAGACCAAGTTGCAAAAGTGAATCAATTGGCTCGATGGCGCGAAGAGAAAGGTTTCAAATATAAGATTCAAGTGGATGGTGGGGTGAATGATCAAACCAAACTTCAACTGACCGAAGCCGATGTTCTGGTCGCCGGAAGTTTTGTGTTCAAACACCCACAAGGCTACCAAGTGGCCATTGAGATGTTGAAAGGAAAATCATGATTCAGTTGACAGGGGATAACGTAGATTTAAAAGAAGTGTGGGCGGTGGCCCATATGGAAGCCAAGGTCGAGCTTTCAGCCGTGGCTCGAGAAAAAATGAAACATTCACGAGAGTATATTGAGGGGCGCCTTAAAGAAGGTGAGGCCATTTATGGGGTGAACACCGGTTTTGGGCATTTTAGTGATGTTAAAATATCTCAACCTCAAATTGTTGAACTGCAAAAGAATCTGATCCGCTCTCACTGCATGGGTGTTGGCGACCCTTTTAGTAAAGAAGAGACCAAAGCCATCATGTTTTTGCGAGCCAATGCTTTGGCTCGTGGTCACAGTGGTATTCGTCCGATTGTTGTTGATACGATTCTCAATTATTTAAACAATGATATTATCCCGGTCATTCCGCAAAAAGGAAGCGTGGGAGCCAGTGGTGATTTGGCTCCTCTGGCACATTTGGCTCTGGCACTGATTGGA
>CBDUOS010000069.1:0-16916 GCA_965368905.1 uncultured Bdellovibrionales bacterium
CCCAATCTCGTACTTGTTCAATGGGGTGCCCAGCGGAGATCTGCGCCAGCCAAAGATAAGCTTTAACAGGGTCCACTTTTTTTGTGGACTCGTAGTACTCCCATGGATCAACCTGCTTGAGTGAATCGAGGTTGCAATGGTCAATTTGGTACTGGAAAAACTGTTCCCCTAAGTCGCTGTCCCAAAGCGTGCCGTCGGCATCGAATGCGGCATAGTAAGGGCCAGGCTCTCTTGCCATGGCGTCTTTGACCTTGCGCTGTAAATTCTTCAATAAACTTTCTGAAAACTGATTTTTTTCCATTGGCCGATCCTTCAATTGGTTCTATCTACACAGCCTACTTTATCCTAGATCATAGTTCTATTTAAGATTTGGTTGAGGAGTCTAGTGTTATCCCCGGTGGACGAAGTCCTCACAATGGATTAGAATCCCCTTATGGAATTGAAGTTGTTTCTGCCGGATTATGTTGATGCTGTTTTTGGTTTTGAAAAGAACCGTTTGGGTTCAGCTTTGGGTGAAATCCAATTTGAAATGAAATCTTGGGATCAACCGTGGCGTAAAGAATCCTTAGATCATTACAGTCAGTTGGGCTGGAGTTTCGTGGCAGTGGACAATGACAACAAAGTTCGAGGCTATATTTTAGGCCAACCAATTCTATTTTTTAACAATTGGACCCAAACCCTGTGGATTGAACATTTGGCATATGAGTCAGAAGATCTCGGTCAGCAATTGATTGATACTATTGTGCGATGGGCAAAAACCAAACACCTGCAAAAGGTTTTGGTGAACAGCGACAGTTCAAGTGCTTCCTTTGTCCAAGAGTCCTTTCCAAAGTTTAAAGGAAAGAATTATTTGCATCTTTCCACCACTAAGTTGGCAGAGGAATCCCATTGAGTTTTTCGGCCGAGACACGCAGCAAGAACCTAGAAATATTAGGTCAAAAGCATTTTGATTTGGTGATTGTCGGTGGAGGGATCACTGGTGCTGGAGTGGCTCGTGATGCGGCCTCTAGAGGTATGAAAGTGGCCTTAGTAGAGGCAGCCGATTTTGCATCGGGCACTAGCTCGCGCTCCTCAAAGCTTGTGCATGGTGGGGTTCGGTACCTTGAAAATTTAGAGTTTGGCTTGGTTTTCGAAGCCCTCGCGGAACGTGCACTCCTGTTTAAGATAGCCCCTCACTTGGTTCACCCTTTAAGATTTCTAATTCCTATATATAAGAATTCTCGTGTGGGTTATTACAAAATGATGGCGGGAATGTGGCTCTACGATATGTTAGCTCTTTTCGAAACACCGCAGATGCATGAAAGCCTAAGCGTGGATGAAACCAAAGATCGAATTCCTAGTCTGAATGCACGAGAATTGGTGGGTGCCATGGAGTACTCTGATGCTTATATGGATGATGACCGCTTGGTACTAGAAACACTGCGAGACGCCCATCGTATGGGAGCCGTCATTGTCAGTTATACCGAAGCCACTGGTTGTGAAAAAGACGGAGAAAAGATCAATTCATTGTTGGTTGAAGATCGTTTAACTAAAAAGAAGATCAAAATCAGTGGAGACCAGTTTGTTTCGGGCGTGGGCCCATGGACGGACCTCTTTGGTCCGAAGATCAAAGAGAGTTGGAAGCAAAAGCTGCGTCCCACCAAAGGTGTGCATCTGGTTTTTCACCGAAGAAATATACCTATTGATAAAGCAGTGGTTATGGCTGTTGAATCGAGAATTATTTTTGTAATTCCCAGAGAAGAGATGGTTATTGTTGGTACGACGGACACTGATTTTCCCAATGATCCAGCCAGTGTGGTTACTTCACCGGATGATGTTCACTATTTACTCAATGCCTTAGATCAATATTTTCCTAATCTTTCGATCAGCGAAAGCGATATTGTTTCTTCGTACAGTGGGGTTAGGCCGTTGGTCAATGATGGGTCTGAGAATGAAGGTAAAACCAGTCGAGAACATAGTATCTGGAGTGAGGGTGAAAATCTGACTTTCATTGCTGGTGGCAAATACACCACCTATCGAAAAATTTCAGAAGAAGCCGTCGATTTTGCATTAGACAAATTGCCATTTGAACAAAGAATGAGCTTCAACGGTTCGGACACCAAAAAGCCATTGAACCCAAAAATATCACTGGATCTCTATGATCGAGCGAAAAGTAAAATCAATGAATGGGCTGAAAGCTATCATGTCAATACAACAATGGTTGGACTTTTAGTAGAAAGACATGGTGAAGAGGCCGAAGATATTTTAATAAAAATTCATAACGAGTACAATATGTACACGGCTAACGAAGCGCTTTGGATGGGAGAAGCCTACTTTGCGATTCAGCATACGATGTGCACAAGGTTGGTTGATTTTTACTGGCGTCGCAGCCCTTTGTTTTTAGGCATGAGTGATCATGGCATGAAATATCTAAGTTACATTCTCAAGGTTTTTGCGGACACTCTAGGTTGGAGCGAAGCCGAAAAAGAAGCGCAACAAGATGAGTTGATGACGACAATGCAGAGAGAATTGTCCTGGAGGGGGTTGATCGGTTAGCCGCGCAGTCGTTTCAATGCTGCGATAACTTTGGGCAGGCTGGCTAAGTTATGTTTACGTAATTCAGACAAGAACTCAGCGCCACCCAAGGTCAATATCTTGAAATAACCCTTGCGGGTGACCTGCATAATATTGCTAGGCATTGAAATTTTAATGTCTCGACTGATCACCTGTTTGACAAATTTGACCCCTAACTTGGCAGGGCTGAGGTTTTTCTCCGAAATCAAAACGGCCACAGCTTCTGGGGAAGCATCGAAAATAAAATCAGGTGCCAGTGCTTTTTTCTCTTCGGCCTGGACGGTTTCCCCATCATAAAGGACTCTGATTTCAACGGCTTGTGCTATGTGAATCGAGATTTCTGCTTTTTTATTAAGGCAAGAAAGTGTTTCGATGCAGGCGGAATCTTTGGATAAAAATTCAATAAGGTCGTTAACCAACTGCTGTTTTTCCATTTGGGCATTGAATGCCTTTTTCCATTCTCTGGCAATAATGCGCCGCCCCTATAACCACTCCAATCCGTTCTCCAAAAACCCATCTAACCTCTTGTATTGACTCTTTTTTTATTAAACTTTAATCTTGACCCCTAGAAAGGTAGCCCTATGAGTTTTTTAAACCGCTTCTCTGATTATTTCTCCAATGACATCGCTATTGACCTGGGAACAGCCAACACTTTGGTTTACTCAAAAAGCAGCCGAGATATCATTCTTGATGAACCCTCGGTTGTGGCCGTACAAAAAAATTATCGCGGGATGCAAAGCCGGGTTTTAGCTGTTGGAAAAGAAGCCAAAGATATGTTGGGACGAACACCTGGCACGATCGTGGCAATTCGTCCAATCAAAGATGGCGTCATCGCTGACTTTGAAGTGACACAATCGATGTTGAAATACTTTATTTCAAAATCCACGGGACAGCAGAAAAGTTTTATTCGACCACGTATTAATATATGCGTTCCCTACGGAATCACGCAGGTTGAAAAGAAAGCTGTGAAAGAGTCCGCCATGTCTGCTGGAGCAAGAGAAGTTTACTTGATCGAAGAGCCAATGGCCGCAGCGATAGGTGCCGGTCTACCCATCGCGGAACCGATTGGTAGCATGGTTGTTGACATGGGTGGTGGTACAACGGGTGTCGCTGTAATTTCACTAGGTGGTATTGTTTTTTGTAAGTCTATCAAGGTAGCGGGAGACAAATTGGATGAAGCCATCATCAACTATGTCCGTCGTCAGTTCAACTTGCTCATTGGTGAGAGAACGGCTGAGCAAATTAAAATTGCTATAGGTAATGCCTACCCTTTTGAAAAATCTAGATCCATGGTGATCAAAGGTCGTGACCTGGTTGCGGGTGCGCCGAAGACCATCGAAATCACTAGTGAACAAATCAATGAGGCTTTAAAAGATCCATTAACAGAGATTGTTGATGCTGTCCGAACCACATTAGAGAAAACTCCTCCTGAGTTGGCCTCTGATATCGTGGATAATGGAATCGTTCTTACCGGTGGTGGAGCTCACCTTCATAACCTGGATGTTTTAATTCGTGAAAGAACAGGACTACCTGTTACCATTGCTGAAAACCCTCTGACTTGCGTTGTGATGGGTTCTGGTAAAGCTCTTGAAGACCTTGATCTGTTAAAACAAGTATCCACAGACTAAGGCCGAAATCAGGTGGGTGAAGAGAGAAAAAGAAAGTCTCTGCGTGGGCTTGTATTTGTTTGGTTTTTCTTTTTCACGCTTGTTCCATTAATAATATTGGCTTTTGTGGTTCAAAACCAATATCAAAAAAGCATCAACCAGCAGATCAAAGACAAATTAACCGTTCATGTTCGAGAACTGGAAAGCCTTTTTTCAAAAGAGCGTTCCACCTTGGAGCAGTTTTTAGCGAAATCTTTGCAGGACAACTCACTCATTTACTATTTAAGCACGATGGAACCCAATGCTTTAAAGGCTGCTTTGGGTGATAAGATCAAGCTTTATGGGCAAAAAGAAGTCAAAGTTTACACACAAGGTGGGCAGGTGTTTGTCTACTACCGTGATGAATACAAAACCGTGCATGGGCAGCATGATCTTCCAATGTCATTGCGAACTAAGTTAGAAGACGAAAATATTCTGCATCGAGTTTTATTTCAACAAAATGACAAGGGTGAAAACATTCTGACACTTGCCATTGTGAGAAAGATCGTAGGTGTGCAAGATCGAACAGTAGGTTATCTGGAAACTATTATCCCAGTGGATACCGTTTATTTGGATGAGATCACCAATATTATCGGAGCCGAAGTTGTTTTTTTCGATGGCGACGGTCGGGTTCTACTCACTAGTTTGCCAGCTTTGTCGGGTGCTTTGGATCAAAGTCAAAATTTTTTAAGTGGAAGAGATACCTTTTTCGAGTTCAACGTTGAAGGCACTCCTTATGCTTTTATGTCGACAGCAATCAGTTGGGGACAACTGCAATTTTTAATGGGAATGGGCGCCTCGAAAGCTGCGGCTGAAAAAAGTATTCAAAACGTGAATTATATGATTTTTTTCACCTTTGTAAGCTTTTTTGTCTTTCTTCTGATCATTAGCTTTTACTTTGTTCGCGAAGTCATCTCGCCCATTGAGGCACTGATCAAGGCTTCTAAGGAAATTAAGGACGCCCGAGAGGCTCCATTTATTACGAATAGCAGCAAAACAGAAATCGCAGATTTGGTTGATGCATTCAATGAAATGAGTGTACAAATTGTCGAGTCAGATCAAAGAATGAAAAAACAATTGGATCTACTTGAACAGGCCAATAACAAAATTAAAAATACCCAGAATCAACTTGTGCAGTCAGCGAAGCTTGCTAGTTTGGGTGAGTTGGTGGCAGGCATTGCCCATGAGCTTAATAACCCAATTGGTTTTATTTATTCCAATATTGGCCATTTAAAAGATTATTCGAAATCTTTATTTAATATTATAGACAAGACCAAATCCAATAAAGGTGAGCTTGATCTGCTTTTGGTAGAAGAAGATTATGAATACATAAAGAAAGATTTTCCTAAGTTGATTCAATCTTGTGAAGAGGGGTCCAATCGAGCCAAAGACATCGTTCTTGGATTAAGAAACTTTTCTCGCGCAGATGAGGAAAAAACTCAGGCATTTGATGTAAACTCCGGAATAGAAAGTACATTGAAGTTGTTAGCCGGAGAGTTAAAAAACAAGGCCCTCGTGCGAAAAGATTTTAACGAAGTTCCTAAAATCAACTGCAACATTAACCAAATGAAACAAGTCTTTATGAATATCCTGAACAATGCAGCTCAGGCTATTGATGAAGAAGGCGATATACAGATTCGAACGACTTTTCTGAGTGAAGAAAAGATGGTTCGGGTCGAAATCTCTGATAATGGAATGGGAATTGAAAAAGACAATATCGAAAAGATTTTCGATCCATTCTACACCACCAAGTCTGTGGGAGAAGGAACCGGCCTCGGATTGAGCATTTCTTACGGAATCGTAAAGTCCCACGGCGGCCAAATCACTGTTGAAAGTGAAGTGGGAAAAGGGACAAGCTTCTATATTGATCTCCCAGTCTACCGAGAATAGACATCTAACTAACTGTAAACACATAACTAGTTAAGTTTTGCGAATTTGTGGAAGGTAGCTGCAGGTTAATTTTTGTATTCTCAATATAGTTCCTCATGGTCGAGGGCGAAGGGTGGCAACGGAGGCATTAATGAAGGCTATATACGAGTACAACAATTATAAGGATTTCTTGACCGATAAAATTTGCAGTTATCCCAACAGGGGACGTGGAATTTCATCTAAACTTTCGAAATATATTGGCGTTTCGGCTGTAATGGTGTCCCAAGTTTTAAAGGGGAATCGAAATTTTTCAAGAGACAAAATGTTTTTAACCACAATGTTCTTTGAAATGAATGCTGTTGAAACGGAATATCTACTTCATATGTTTGACTTGAATCAGTCTAAGAGTTTAGAGCATGTGAATTATCTCCACCGTCAATTGGACAAAGTCAGACGTCGAATCAAAGAAACGGAAGAAGAAATATTTTCGATTTCTGAGGCTATGCCTCAAGATGAAACAACCGTTTGGATTGCCCAAGGTATGGAAAAGACCGCGAACTAAAAAGAAACAACTCTCTAGCCCTGTATTATAGTTCAATCCATAACTGAGTCGAACATTTGTATTTTTGTGGAGAGTTTTTTTTTAAACAGTTAGCTATAATTTCAACAATGGGTGTTTGATTACATTGATGTGTGGGGGAAAAATGAAGCAGATCTTCGAGTTCAATAACTATAAAAGTTATTTGAAGTCTCTAGTACTATGTTCTAACAAAAGTAAAAATGAAATCTATTCTGAATTGTCAACAATTCTGGGTATTTCCAGAGGTCGAGTGGGGCGTTTAATTGAAGGGAATAAACACTTCTCAAAAGAGATGCTATCTATGACCTGTATCTATTTTGGTATTGACGACCTCGAGACACAGTTTTTGATGGTTCTCTTTCAGTTAAATCAAGCCGTCAGTTGGCAAGAGATTGATATCCTTTGTGGAGAACTCGATGGGCTAAAACATGAAATCATTTCTTTGAAGGTGGAGCAGACCACTCAATCAATATTGAACCCAGAGATTGCAAACTGCGCTTAGTGGATCAGATTGAGACATGCTTACTTGATTTCATAAAAAGTTAAAGAAATCCGATAAAATGGAGTGAAGAGTTTGAACACCAACAGGCAGATAGGCCATTGAGATGAACCAGTATATCATTCCAGGAATTTTATTTAGTTTAACGTTATTCTTTGGATACATGTTTTTAACTGGCCCCGTAGGCAATAGTCAACGGCCAGTTCCTAAGGAAAATGAGGGGCGGGTTTCTTACAACCGTTTACGGAATTTGAAAGAGCAAACCCGTGTTCGCTTGGACTTAAAGAAGCAACAAGCTCAACTCGCACGGACTGGTGAGAAACCAGTCCTAGACCCCAATGCGGATAAAAGAAACAGCCGACACGAGTTGGATCTCAACGAAGATTATGGACCAGCCGCTCATGATATCGATGCCCGGCAAAGTGCAAGTGCAATGACTTTGGATCAGACTATGGATGAGTTTCTTGCAAAGAAAGAGCAAATGCGTGAGATGGAAGAGATTCAGCGCGAAGAGTTCGTTCGACGTTTTATTGAAGAGGCTCGTCGCATGGGCTATGAAATCGAAATTAATGATGACATGGAAATCATAAGGGCTAAAAAAATCGGTCAACAATAGGTCGTTCAGACCGTTGGGCCCATCCCCCCTGCCATTGGGTATTGCCACATTGCTACCAGTATTATAAGGTTTTAAACTGATTTTAAACCTATTCGAATCTATCGATGAGGAGTGAACCATGTTTAAAAAAATAGCTCTTTTAGTCAGTGTTTTAGTGACGTTTACTGCCTGTGGACCCAAAGGGTTTATAAAAGGTGAGTATGACGAAGATGTAAGAAGCGACAATTTGTTAAATGATCGTTGGTCAGAAACAGATATGCAAAGAGTTGTTAAAGATCTAGTAGCAAAAATGCTCAGAAGTCGTCACATTCAAAATGCGAAGACTCCACCGATTATTATGGTAACGCGCCTTCGCAATGAGACTGATGAGCATATCAATACCGACAGCATCATGGATATGGTTCGAGTTGAGTTACAGAATGCCTCAGAGGTTGAATTCGTCAACAAAGCGGCGCGGAATGATGTTTCTGAAGAATATGATTATCAAAATTCAGGAATGGTTTCAAAAGAGACCAAGAAGGGGCCTGGCAACCAAATCGGTGCTGACTTTATTTTGGACGGTGCTTTGACTTCTAATGTTCAAGACATCAATAAAAAGAAAACGGTTTATTATAAGGTCACCTTGAATTTGACCAATCTTCAAACCAACGTTATCAAATTTACCGGTTACAAAGAGTTAAGGAAGAATTACAAGAAACGTCGAATGGGCCTTTAAGCGTTAGTTTAAAAGGAAAACCATTGCGTGCGGCTCTGGCACTTTATCTTATTTCTAATTTTTCTTGCTGGCTGCGCTTCTTATCAGTCGAAGGTTCAGGAAGCACGTGATCAGTTGTCTATGGGCTCACCCCAAATGGCCGCCAGTATTTTTGCTGAGAAGGCTAGCCAAGAGGGAAAAGATCAGCTTCTTTATATGTTGGATTACGGAATTGCTCTTCATGAAGCCGGAGACTATGAGAAAAGCAATGAGATTTTAATCGAAGCTGATCAACTGGCAGATGTGAAAGATTACACCAGTCTTTCAAGGGAGGCGGGTTCACTCTTTTTAAGTGAGTCTCTTATCCAGTATAAAAGTGAACGATTCGAGAACATTTTAATTAATGTTTACCTGGCTCTCAATTTTACACTGTTGGGAGACTATGAAAATGCACTGGTGGAGTGCCGCAGAATCGACAACAAAATATACAAGCAAAAATTAGAAAATGAAGACCCAAGGAAGAGTTTCTTTGCACGCTATTTGTCAGCTATGATCTGGGAAGCGCAAGGCAAATGGGACTCGGCCTATATTGATTATAAAAACGCTCACGAGATCAACCCGGGTTTGTCTTACTTAGGAAAAGACTTGATTCGGTCAGCGTGGCGCGCCGGTCGGACCAGAGATCTCAAGAATTGGTCGCATCAGAATCCCCATTATGAGTTGAACAATATTAAAAAAGAAACCAAAAGCACAGGGGAGTTGATTTTTATTTATCAACAGGGGTGGATCCCGAGAAAACGGCCGCGTCCTGAAAACTTTCGTTTTCCACACTTGGTTCCACAGCATACGGGTTTTACTCAGGCCATCATAGAAGTGAATGGTACAAGAAAGAATCCGTCTAGCATGATGTATGATGTGGGGCGAGAGGCCACCCGGACCTTGGATAATGATTACGCCTATTTGGTGGCGAAAAAAATCGCCGGCTTTATAGCAAAAGAGGTAGCGGCGGATCAGATTCGCCAACGCAATGAGGCTCTGGGAGCCATAGCATTGATTGCTATGCATGTGTCTGACCAGGCTGATCTGCGGCAATGGTCGACCCTTCCTGACAGCTTCCAAATTATTAAATTGAACCTCACGCCCGGTGAGCATCCGATAAAGGTCTTCGCTCAAGGCCCTGCTGGAGAACGCCTGATCTTCGATAGTACGGTGACAATCAAACAGGGCAAGAAAACCTTCATTTCTGAACGAACATTCTAAACTTTTCTAAGGTTGGATGGTTTGCAAATATTTCTACAATAGAGTGTTGGCCAAAAAAAAACCCTGATGCTTAGATCAGGGTTTTTGCCTCAGGCTTGGTTGAAGCCTTTTCAATGTCACGATTAGCTCGTTCTTGCTAAGCCTTATTGGTTGGGGTTTAGAAAGTTTTTGTTAGGGTTGGGAAGACTGGGTGTTTCCTCTTTCTGTTGAGGAAGACGGCCTGTGAATTCCTGTGAGCTTCCGCTGGTAGCGGCCTGAGCCACACGATTTTCCAAAGATTGCTTAACAGTGTCATAGCTTTCAGCCGCTTTATCAACGACAGAGTCAGAAGAGGACTTGCTGCTGGAAGTAGAAGGTTGAGCCGATTTAACAATATATTCTTTTGGGAAAGCACCAAGTTTAGCGAGGTAGCTAGAGATGCTGCCATTGGCGTGCTGAATGATCTCGCGAAGAGTGAAAAGAGGAGCGTACTGAGAAGCTTTCTTTTCAGATTCGAAAATGATTTGAGTCAAAGTGGCTGCCGTGATGTCGTTTTTGGTTTTATTGTCGATGACCATGACTTCTTCATTGGCGCGAATCATTTTAGCAATATCGTCGAGAGTGACATAACAGCTCTGCTGAGTGTCGTAGAGTTTTCGATTTTGATATCTTTTAATGATCTTTACTTTTTTGCTGGCGTCTTGGTTTGAGCTAATCAAGGTTTTCCTCCCATTGATTGGATGGTTGTTCTCCCACCCGAAATGTTGCTGTGTTCGGTCGGAATCTATTCTTGCCGCCACAGCTTGTCAAGGAAGCCACCTTCTGATTACTTAATAATCATCTCAAATAACGCGCGATTTAATTGTCGGTATAATCATTAGTAATTTCAGGACCTTAAATAAGAACGGCTGTGCCCTGAAATCTTCTCAGATGAGAATAAAATGCAAGATCAAAACGAGACGAAAGGCCTAGTCCAGTTTACTAGAGCGGCCTTCAAGAGATGCCTCTGTTCCACCGATAGGTACTTAACGAAACCATTGGAAAAGTGGAGTGCTCATGAGAATAGGCAAAAAAACCCAGTTATTGTATATATTTACGCTAATAGCGGGGTGTTCTCACATGGGGCTCGACAGCTCTACAAAGAGCCCATTTATCAGCCAAGCCGCTCGAGTCAAAAATGAGGCACCTGTTGAGCTGCGAATCCCAGATCAGAAGTCAGACCAGGTAAATGATACATATATGAGCACCAAAGCGGACTACCACTTCACTTTGGCTGAGTCCCACAGTTTGCAGGACGATGCGGCTAAAGCGGTGGAAAACTACAAGTTGGCTCTGGTTTATGACCAGGATTCTCCCCAGATTCGTTACCGATTGGCTCTTGAATATGTAAAATTGGGGTTGGTTACTGAAGCGATGACCCAATGTCAGGACGCTTTGAAGTCCGATCCAAAACATAAGGACTCTGCACTACTATTAGGTGGACTTCTTTCAGCTATGCATATGTATGATCAAGCCTTGGAACTTTACCAGACGACCTTGGGCTACTACCCCAATGACCTTGAGACCTCTCTTTTTATTGGGGCCCTTCACGCAGAAAAAGGGGAGTTCGATAAATCGATCGCTCATTTCAAAAAGATGGTGCGCAATTCTAAAATCAAAGACAAGTCACAGCCTTGGTATTATTTGGGGCGAGTCTACAGTTCAAAACCCAATCCTGAGTTTCAAAATGCCGAGTCCGCTTTTGTTACCAGCTTAAAACTGGATCCAGAAGCCATTGATGTGGTCATGGCTTTGGGTGCATTGTACGAAGCTCGCGAACAAGAGTCTAAGTTGAAGCGATTGTACTCAAACTATCAAGAGGAGCATGGCAGCCATCATGTGATTGCCGAGCGGTTGGCTCAAATCTACCTTAACGAAGATAAATTGGATGAAGCCATCAATCAACTGAAAGTGGTTGAAGCCTACGACACACGTAATTTGAATGTGAGTTTGAAAATTGCATTGATCATGATTGAGCAGAAGAAGTACGAGCCGGCTATTGCTAAGTTGGAAGGCATTCTGCAAAGGTCTCCTGACTCTGAAAAGGTTCGCTTCTATTTAGGAGCCCTTTATGAAGAAGTGAAAGACTATCGAGCTGCCGTTCAGCAATTTGAGACTATTAAATTTGGTAGTACCTATTATGAAGACGCTGTGATGCACACTTCCTACCTCTACAAATTGATGGGTAACAATGATCGTGCCATTGCCTCTGTTAGGACTGGGTTGAGCCACAAAAAAGACAGTCCCAAGTTTTGGATTCTTCATGCATCTCTTCTTGATGAAGAGAATAAGGTGGCTGAGGCACAAACAGTCCTTTTGAATGCCGTGAAACTGTTCCCTGAAGATATTCAAATTCATTTTCAACTGGGGTCAGTTTACGATCGCTTGGGGGAAAAAGACAAAACCGTGGAGCATATGCAAAAAGTTCTTGGTTTGGACGCCAACCATGTTCAAGCGCTCAATTATTTAGCCTACGTTTATGCTGACGGAACTCGAAACCTTAAAGAGGCGGAAAATTTGGTTCGCAAGGCTTTAAAGCTGCAGCCGGGGGATGGATTCATCTTGGATACTTTAGGTTGGGTTTTGTTCAAACAAGACCGAATCGCAGAGGCTGTGAAAACGTTAGAGCGAGCTCACAATAAAGAAGAGAAGGAAGCGATCATTGCGGAACATTTGGGTGATGCGTATTTTCGCCACAAACTGCCGCGGAAAGCCAAAGAGATGTATAAGAAGGCTGCTGAGTTAGAAAAGGACGAAGGCAACAAAGAAAAAATTCAGTCGAAAATTACTTCCATTGATCAGCGTCTACAGGCAGAAAAACCTCGTCAATCTCGGGCTCCGGCCTCTAACTAGAACAGTGTGGCAATGACTTCCACCTGAAGTTACATCTAATGTATCTTCTATGAGATTTCTATACGTTTTCTTTTATTTAGTTCCAGCAATGATTATCATTTCAGCCTGTTCGACGACGCCTCATAAGACTGGTGACTTCACTGATTTGGGTGTCTGGACTGGAAAAGTTCAAATGACTAATAAGCAAACCAATCACCGGAAGTGGGCCAATGTCACCTGGGCCAGCGATTCAGAACAGAATCGAATGCGAGTGGATATCAGCGCGATTTTAGATGTTCCTATAGCCTCTTTTCTAAAAAACCCAGATGGTTATCACCTGTGGCTCTATACAGAGAAAACTTATTATCACTCGATGGATGGTGAAAAACTTTTTAAACACTTAACGAAACTTTCAGTGGACCCAAATATTTTTTATGCCATGTTGGGAGTTCCCAAATCTCCAGGGCAAGAGTGGAAGTGTGATTCAAAGTCACAGGTTATGAAGTGTTCCTCTGGACAGAAGCAGACTCGCTTTTCAGTCCAACATGATGATCCTGATCGGCGAATTATAAAGGTTGAGAAAGACCGAAAAGCCTTACGGGTGAGGCTTTCCAGGACAAAGGTCCAGTTAAAAGACGACATGTTCAAAAAGTTATCAACGTCTCAATTCAAAACATATCAATTGTAATTTCTCTTTTCGACTTTATCAGTGTCTTACAATGAGGAGCTTAATATACAAGCTGTTTAAATGACTCGGTAATTGTTGTTTCAAACCAGTAAATTCGGCATAATGGAAGTAGGGATAGCCCAAGGAGAAATCGATGGATAATAAAACGGATCTTTCACTTAAGGACATGCTTAATGATTTTGGAGAAGAATCAACTTTCGCCGAAAGAAATTGGGTTGGAACCTTTGACGAATACCTGCAATTGGTGAAAGAGAACCCGAAAGTCACGCGCAACGCTTTTCAGCGAATGTATGACATGATTATTGGTTACGGGACCGAAGAATACATCGATTGTAAAAAGAAAATTGTTCGTTACAAATTTTTTGATGATGTAGAAAACGGCGGACAAGATGGGGTGTTTGGTCTCGACATATCTCTGATGAAACTCGTTAATGTATTAAGGTCGGCCGCTCTTGGTTACGGAACTGAAAAACGTGTCATTCTTTTACATGGACCAGTTGGAAGTGCGAAGTCTACAATTTGCCGACGTTTGAAAAAGGGACTGGAGCTTTACTCGAAAAAACCTGAAGGTGCTTTGTACACTTTTGAATGGGTGGACCCTGATAGAGTTCTAGATGGTTTATTGGGAAAAGAAGTTAGGTCTTATCCAAGTCCCATGCACGAAGAGCCGTTGTTACTTATTCCAAAAGAGCTTCGCCAAAAATTCGAAGACAATTTGAACAAGGGTGCTCAGGATGAGTTTCGTATTAAAATTGCTGGTGACCTGTCCCCACCCTCACGATTTATTTTTAAAAATTTAATGGAAAGATATGGCGGTGAAATTGATAAAGTTCTTGGTCATATCCGAGTGAAGCGAATGGTTCTTAGCGAACCGGATCGTGTGGGGATTGGAACCTTTCAGCCAAAAGATGAAAAAAACCAAGATAGCACCGAATTGACGGGTGATATCAATTATCGAAAGATTGCCGAGTATGGTTCAGAGTCTGATCCTCGGGCATTTAACTTCGATGGTGAGTTCAATATTGCTAACCGAGGTATGATTGAGTTTGTTGAGGTGTTAAAGCTCGATGTGGCTTTTCTTTACGATTTACTCGGCGCTTCACAAGAGCATTTGGTTAAACCAAAAAAGTTTGCTCAAACTTTTATTGATGAGGTGATCATCGGTCATACCAATGAGCCCGAGTATCGTCGTCTGCAAAACAATGAGTTTATGGAAGCTTTGCGCGATCGTACGGTGAAGATTGATATTCCTTACATCACTAAATTAGATGAAGAAATAAAAATTTACGAAAAAGATTTTAATAAAAAGAAAATACGAGGTGTAAGCATTGCGCCACATACAACGAAGGTTGCAGCGATGTGGTCGATATTGACTCGTTTGGAGAAGCCTAAGAAGGCCAATCTCACGCGTCTGCAAAAGATGAAGCTTTATAATGGTAAAACTCTGCCGAATTACACAGAAGACAACATTAAAGAGTTACGCAAAGAGACCACTCGTGAAGGCCTAGATGGGGTTTCGCCTCGGTACATTCAAGATAAAATATCAAATGCTTTGATTCAGGCACAGCAGAACAGAGGCTCTGTTAACCCATTTATGGTGTTGAACGAGTTGGAATCAGGACTGAAGCATCACTCTTTGTTATCAACAGAAGACAAAAAATCTGAGTACAAAGAATTGATTGATGTAGTTCGCAAAGAGTATGAGGAAATCATTAAGTCAGAGGTACAAAGAGCGATCAGTGCTGACGAAAGCTCACTGTCTCGGCTGTGCTCGAATTATATCGATAATGTGAAAGCCTACACTCAGAAAGAGAAGGTCAGAAATCCATTTACTGGGCAAGATGAAGAGCCAAACGAGCGTTTGATGAGATCGATTGAAACAAAAATCGATATTCCAGAGTCTCGCAAGGATGATTTTCGTCGAGAGATAATGAATTATATTGGAGCCCTATCACTTGAAGGAAAGGCGTTTGATTACAGAATGAATGAACGCCTTCACAAGGCTTTGGAACTTAAATTATTTGAAGATCAAAAAGACAGTATCAAACTGACTTCGTTGGTAACTTCCGAAGCAGATAAAGCAACGCAAGAGAAAATTGATATTGTTAAGGCAAGATTGATCAAAGATTTTGGATACGATGAAATATCAGCAACGGATGTGCTGCAGTATGTAGCCAGTATCTTTGCTCGAGGAGATGTAAAGGAAAGTCAATAACCAGCGATGTCGATAATAAAAGATCAAAATCGTTTTAGAGATATCGTACGTGGCAAGATCAAGGAGAATTTCAAGGATTACGTCACTCACGGAGAAATGATCGGTAAGAGGGAGAATGACTACGTTAAGATCCCTGTTCCCTACATTGACATTCCGCGATTCAAATATGGACCTAAACAAAAGGGTGGCGTTGGTCAAGGCGAAGGAAAACCTGGTGATCCAGTTGGTGGAAAAGGTCAAGAAAAAAAGCCTGGCCAAGGCAAGGCCGGTAACGAAGCCGGAGAACACCAAGTTGAAGTGGACATCACATTTGAAGAGTTGGCCGATATTCTTGGTGAAGAGTTGGAGCTTCCGCGAATTGAACCAAAAGGTTCGAAGTTAGCGGCAGATAAAAACCGGTACTCGGGTATAGCACCAGTAGGGCCAGAAGGTTTGAGACATTTTAAGTCATCTTATAAAAGAGCCTTGAAACGTTATATCTCAAGTGGAATCTATGATCCAGAAAACCCGGTCATTGTTCCCATTCGGGGAGACTATCGTTACCGTTCAACCAAAATAACCACAAAGCCACAGGCTAATGCTGTTGTGATTTATATTATGGATGTCTCTGGTTCGATGGGCAATGAACAGAAAGAGATTGTTCGGTTGGAGAGCTTTTGGATCAATGCTTGGTTGAAGAAGCATTATAAGGGACTAGAAACACGTTTTATCATCCACGATGCAACGGCTCGAGAAGTGGATGAAGACACATTTTTCAGAACCAGTGAGTCTGGTGGTACTTTGATCAGTTCTGCCTACAAGCTTTGTCGAGATATTGTTCAAAGGGAGTATCCGCCCAACGAATGGAATATCTATCCTTTTCATTTTAGTGATGGTGACAACTGGTCGGGTGATGACACTCGACTTTGTATGAAAATTTTAAAAGAGACTCTGATTCCCTCGTGTAACTTTTTTGGGTACGGACAAGTGGAGAGTAAATATGGGAGCGGACAGTTTTTTAAAGATTTAGAAAAAGAATTTCCCAGTGAAGAAAAAATGATTTTAAGCAAAATCAAAAATAAGGACGCGATTTTGACGTCTATCAAAGATTTTTTAGGGAAAGGTCGGTAATGGGTCGATTGCCTTATGAGTTAGAGGAAGAACGAAAGAGAATCTGGGAGTTGGCTTGTGCGGTTGGACTGGACTGCTATGAGACCATTTTCGAGATGGTGACCTACGATCAAATGAATCAGTTTGCCGCTTATGGTGGCTTCCCTGTTCGCTACCCTCATTGGAAGTTTGGGATGGAATACGACAAACTGTCCAAATCTTACGAGTATGGCCTTTCTAAAATATATGAAATGGTGATTAACAATGATCCCTGTTACGCCTATTTGATGGAGGGTAACAGAATAGTCGATCAGAAGTTGGTAATGGCCCATGTTTACGGGCATTGTGATTTTTTTA
>CBDUOS010000070.1:0-16865 GCA_965368905.1 uncultured Bdellovibrionales bacterium
CGTAATCGGCTCCTGTCGGAGCAACATTTTTCGTTAACAGGATCTCCTGACAGCGGTATATATTTTCTTCAGAAATCCTCAAAGGATCTGAAGTCATATCACTGTAGTTATAACCAAACGCAAACCGGACGCGCTCACAATTCAACTGGTTGCGCATGCAGTGACCAGCCGTTAACAAAATATTGGACTCTACCAAAAAGCCCGAACAAAACGAACTTGTCGGTTGTTCAAAGAAAGGTTCGTCCTCGCAAAGCCCCAAAGATAACCCGTAAGGTTTGGCCCCAATATCAAAGAGCTGCTCGTCCTCATTCCATTTCAAATCATCTCGATCAAAAAGAGCCACCGTGGATTGAGCCATCTGATGCCACTCTGGCTCCTCAACTTCAAAAAAGTCCATGCGATTGTCTTCACCGTAAACCACGCGAGGGCTTTCCGTTCCATCAGACTCATTGGCGGAACTCTGCCAGCCAAAGCGCCACAAATTCAGCAAAACAAACACTGTAATTATCAGGATACGAATCAAAGCCTTTTCCCCCTCTTTCTTTAATTATAGGAAGGAACCCCCGCAATACACAACTGCGAGTCCTATTAATTTTAAAGTTTTAAGGATCTGAAACCTGTACGCCTGGTATTCAATTCAAGAGGTCTAAATCATATAAATAATAGCCCACAAATCAGCCTTATTTCAACTTTGAGCCGCCTAAGCACCATACCTTGCAATTGGCTGAAGGACGCAGTGATTGGTCGCGTAAATTAAGGAAGAAAAACGGAATAGATCCCACGTAGGTCTCCAGCCCGAAACCCAAATGCTTTGTCATTTGGATACTTTTTTACGATAAAATCGGGTCGAGAATCTTTTTTTCCGTGGCAATTTAAACAGGCTGACTTTACGTCGATTCTTCTGAAGTAGTAAAGCCCTCCATCGGCTTGCCTCCAAGTGGCAACAATTGAATCGTCTTTTTCCATTTCTTTTAAAATCTTCGACTGAACTTTGTTCGGTGTGTTTTCTTTGTTTCTATTTTTAAAAGAAACCTGGCTCACCTTAAACCCATTTTTTTTTGCAAAAGTCTTAAGTCGCTCACCAACAGGCTTGCAGACAGAACGGAATGTGTTGCTATCCACTTTACCTTGCACAGCCCCAACAAGCGACTCTCTCATAATATTCGCTTGTTCGATCTCACCTGTGACCATAGACATGTTGTCTGCCGCCCAAGTTGGTAGACCCGTTAGCAAAGTTACAATAAAATAAATCAAAGTCTTCATGTTGCAGCTCCTTACGTTCTCTTAGAAGAACCCTCGCATCATTGCTTTCCAATACATAAATGGAATTATGGTTTTCTTGAGGATATACATGCTGTACCGTTCCTTAGCTTGATCAAATGGAAAGGTCTCATCTGGCTGCCCCTCATAATCAAACTCGGCCAAAATGCAAGAGGATCGACTCGTCACTAGAGGACAAGACGCATAGCCATTGTACTTCTTAGTACCTGTTTTTCCATCAATGGTCGCATTCAAATGGTCCAAAAGCACTGGTCCTTGTTTGCGAATGGCTGCTCCCGTCTTTGAATTCGGTAAACCGCTGGCATCTCCAATAGAAAAAACATTCTTAAACCGATTGTGTTGGGTAGTGTATTTGTCCACATCCACCCAGCCCGCGTCATTAGCTAGTGGACTATGCTTTATGAAGTCCGGAGCTGACATAGGCGGCGTGACATGAATCATATCAAATGGCTCATCAACCACTTCTCCGGTTTCTAAATTTCTAAAAGAGGCCACCTTCTTTGCACCATCAATTTTTACCAAATCGTGCTTGAATTGGGTTTTTATATCTCGCTTTTCGATGATCTTCTCCAGAGCATCTCGATACTTCTGTACCCCAAAAATGGCTTGCCCAGCCGACACAAATCGAACTTCAATATCTTTACGGCAGTTGTTGTCTCGAAATGTTTCTTCAGCCAAGTACATGACCTTCTGTGGAGCCCCAGCACATTTGATGGGAGTGCTTGGAAAAGTAAAGAGAGCTCGCCCTTTTTTTAAATTTTTCATAGTTGTCCAGGTGTAACCGACATGCTCTTTCGAGTAATTTGAACAAACACCGTTCTGCCCCAGAGTCTCTTCTAAGCCTTCAATTTTATTCCAGTCTATCTGAATGCCGGGAACCACAACCAAAAAGTCATACTCAACTGTTTCTCCGCCCTTAGTTTTTAATTGATTGGACTCTGGTGAGAACTCACTCACATAGTCTTTTAGCCATCGAACATCACTTGGAACAAAATCTTTAAAATCTCGCTCACTTTTTTTAAATGGAAAAACACCTCCTCCCACAAGGGTCCAAAGAGGTTGGTAGTAATGTTTTTCACTTGGCTCAATGATCGTTATTTCTAGATCTCTTCTGTTCCTATGCATGTTTCTCATGACAGACAAACCGGCAGTTCCACCACCAACAATAACAAGTTTCTTTTTCATAAATTCTCCTAGTTCTCTACTCTGTAGACGGCATGAAGGGGCTTTTTCTGCATGAGTCGGTTGTTGTAAGAATAGCCTATACTCCCTTCTAGCCCATTAAGATACCGCAAACCCGGTGGATCAACTATGATCCAGGTTACAATTCCCGATTTTCCAATTTGGGACACCTTGACACAAGACCTGAAACCTAAGGTACAATTGGTGAAATGAAGAAAAAGATTCATATTCCCGTAAGAATGGGCGTCTTCAATGATATTTTTTGGAGACTGGCCTTGCACTTTCCAGGCACTCCTAGAGGTTATGCCAACTTAGCTCTTCTCTTACTTGCTGCGGCTATGTACATGCCGTTTCTAGACACTGGCGGCGAGGATCCTCTGCATGGGTGGCAGTGGCTGAAGACAGGCCATGACGCTATCAAGTATTCGGGCTTTGCCCACAAGACCTTGTTCGTCTCTTGGCTATCTTGCCCTTATTTGATTTACTCGATGGTTTTTTTAAGTGACAACCGAGCCAACGCAAAACCGGAGCTGTTTCTAATTATCTTGGGGTTGGCCTTGGTCTCGGTCTATATCCATAAAAATGTTCCAACCTATCTAGATGCCAATCCCGACCCAAGCAAAACTCTCGTCGGAATGTATTTATGGGCCAGTGCCTGTTTCTGTGGCTTTATGGCCCATACAAAAGCGGCTTATTAGTTTGAATTCGGATCTTTAATAAGTGGCAACTCTCCGTTCAAGGCTGTTAAAAAAGCTTCGATCGCAGTCACTTGCTCATCCGTTAGGTCCTTATTCAACTGCAGTTTTCCCATCACGCGTATGGCTTCTTTAAGGTCTGAAACTGATCCCGTATGAAAGTAAGGTGCCGTTCGCGCCACATTCCGCAAAGTCGGAACTCTCCACATATGTTTATCGGCTTCCTTTTTCGTTGCCTCTAACCGCCCCAAATCTTTGGAAAAACCATATTTGTTCTCCAGCTCTTCATTTGGGACGGTGGGAAACTTCATATAAAACCCGGTACCAATAGGCAAACTAGGGCCTGCAAAATGATCTCCGGAATGACAAGCCACACACCCAACAGTTTGGAATTCCTGGTAACCTTTTTGGGCCAGTTCTGACATTTCTTTTTTATCAAACGGGCTGTTCACTGTTGTTAATGTCTCTTCAAATGCAGCGATGGCAGTCACTGTGTTTTCAATATTTATTGGGTCAGCGTCACCAGGAAAAGCCTTTTTGAAAAGCTTTTTGTATTTCTCGTCCTCTTTAATTTTTGCGATCGCCATATCATGATTTTCCATACCCATTTCAACTGGGTTGGTAATGGGTCCCTTGGCCTGTTCCGCTAAGTCTTTCGCTCGACCGTCCCAAAATTGCACCGAAAGAAATTTTGCATTCCAAACCGTCGGAGAGTTTCTTCCCCCTTTGAGTCCATTGATTCCCGTAGCTACCGGTGTGTCTTGCGCGCCATTGCCTCGATTCACAATATCGTGGCACGTATTACAAGAGATGGAGTCATCCTTTGAAAAGCGTTTTTCAAAATAAAGGTGGTACCCGAGCTCCTCCATATCATTGGAGGCCTGCCACGCCTGTTCACCTTCTGCCTGCGACTGATCTTCACCTTTTTTAGTGCAAGAAACAGTTAACAATGCCGCTACTACCATAATGATATATATTTTCATTACAAACCCCTTACTGGATCAACTGATTTTCAATTGCAGTTTAATCCGAAAAATTTGGAAATGTATAGAGTTTATCGAAACTTTTCTACAAAAAATATTGGGAGAAATACCAACACTGTGGACGTGGCTCCCCTTTGTAGCCTGCGAGAAAAGTGTCTAAGCGACACTGGGGCTCTGGATGACTCGAAAGTGTTTTTGTCACGATCTTTGAGCTTGATTGCCCCACCGAAGGAAATGCCACTCCCAAAATTTCAGCATAGTAGGCACTCAAACTCTTCGCCCCTCCCACGAAACGTTGACAGCTCTGGCTCTCTTTGAAACTGGAATTTTTGCAAAAATCCAGAGCCTCTTGATCCTCCGGCAACTCTTGAAGAGGTGTAATCTTCTTTAGGATTTCACGCACGCAGTCCTTGCCTGCGAAGTAATCGGACTGCCCTTCGTAACTGATTTCCCCGCTTTTGGGTTCGCCCCCCAAAAGATGTCCCAATTCATGACAAATGCTTAGTATAAAAGCCTCTTCGACTATTAGGTGGTAGCGGGCCATGCCGCCGGGCACCTCTAAAATATACCGGTCCCCCCATTTTTCAGCCCACATATTTACAGCGCCGTCTCCCCAATCTCGCCAAATCACAAACTCGCCGCCAAGAGCGTGAATTTTTGCTTCGTAAACGTCTTCAAACGTATCAAGGATTAAATGGTATTTTGCTTCGGGAAACCCATTGTTGTACTTGTCGCGCACAGAGTCTGTATAACCGATTGCGTTCCACGAAATTAAAGACAAAAACATCACCAGTGGCATATCTGAGGCCCTCTTCCTTGTATCAAGCGAAACTTTAAAAATTTCTTTTGCCACCAAGGCACATCAAACCTGAAGTCTTCGTCAAAAACGGCATCTTCAGTTTCAAAAACTTCCCCATTGTAAATCACTTTAAACTTTCTATACGAGTTGCTGCGCCCCTTCATCTTATCAATAAGGCGGGCAAACTCCACAACTGGTATTTTTTGTCCAGGGTAAGGCATGTGCCGATAAAAGCCCTGGATCGAGGGATGAACGTCAACAATTTCCACCACATCCTCTTGAAAATCCCAAATTTTAAAAGGGTTGGAACTTAGTAAGATATGATTGCTGGTCTTTCCCTCAGTTTGCAAATTACTGAACATAGAAAACGTTCCTGCAGTTCGTAATCCAAGATAGTTGCTGAACCCAAACAAAAAGAAAAGTATTAAAAAGAGATTGTAACCGACAAATCGAGGAAGCTTTAAGGTTCCTGAATAGATATTGTTGCGACAATATATAAACAAAAAGGGTGCATAGATCAAAGCAAAGAGAATTCCCTCGGCAAATGAGTAAACCTCGATTCCACGAGCGAAGCGCCACGGAGCGAATGCAAGTTCCATTACCAAACTCGCCCCCACCAACCATTGAAAATGGCGCCAGGTTCTTTCTGGCTCGACTGTTTCCCTAACAACAAAGACCCATGCAAAGGCCATTGCCAGAGATGAAAAGTCTGTAAATCCCATGGGGGCCAAGATAAAATGAAGAACGACAAGAAACAGAATTCCAAACTTGCGCCAACGCCCAACTGTAAGGCTAAGAGGAATGATACCTTCAATCAGCCACCCCATGTAGGGGTTTAAAGTTCGAACCCATTGTCCAACCTTAAAGTACTGAGGCGGTATCATTTTGAGGTAATCACCAAGCTTATCATTGGCACAACTGGTGTCAGGATTTAAAAAATCCCAATTCAATTTGTGAAAGATTGTAAAAAAATAAAGTAACACCACCGTCAGACGAAAACTTCGAATTAAATTCATGAAATCGGACTGAGATCTAAAAACAGTCAACTGAATCTGGGCAGGCAACATTAAGAGTAGAAGAAAAAAGTTAAGATTGGAGTGGTTGGCTAAATTGGGAAACATGAGAGCATACCGATAAAGCGCATAGGAAATGAAAATAAGGAAAATCCACTGGCGATATTTTTCGAGGAAAACAAACCCTATCAAAACAGCGATGATTACATAAGCTGAGGTACGATCTCGCCAGTCTTCAACTTGATGAAAGAAGAACCCCAAAAGAATGAGACCCTGCAAAATCCAATAATGCACCTGGGATGCAGATGGCCGTAAAAACATGTTCATAGCAAGCCTTTGAAAAATTTTGTGATTGCATCAATCACACTCAGTTCTATTTTTTACGATACGGACTTTCATAGTATAAAAGATAAATCGGTACCCGCAACTTGGTTTTTGGAAAAAGATTACTGAGATTCTTCTCATTTCTGATTAAATGGGTAGTAGAACCTCTCGCTCAAAGACCAAGCGAACAACGTGAAAGCTGCGGTCACCGCTAAGGTTTGCTTTTAATTCACGAATCAGAAAACTGATGCTATACTAAGTTCGTGGATATACTTCAGGAAGAGTCTCTGATTCGAATCTCATTTTTCTCTGGCGGACTGATTCTGTTTGGTGCTTTGGGTTTGATCTTCAAGTTTCGCACACAAATGGAACTTCGCAGTACTCGTTGGATCAATAATATCGCCCTCACACTCTTCAACACTGTTTTGGTGCGTCTAGTGGTTCCATCCACAGTGGTCGCACTGGCTCTTTTTACTGATGAACAGAACTGGGGACTGTTTCATATTTTTGGGTTATCGCCTGCTCTTAATGTATTCGTATCATTTTTTCTCTTGGACTGCGTCATCTTCTTCCAACATATGGTCTTTCACTACACTCCTATTCTATGGCGGCTGCACCAAGTTCATCACAGTGACACAGGATTTGACGTGACCACGGCTTTACGTTTTCATCCCATAGAGATTCTTTTGTCTCTCGGAATTAAAGCGGCTGTAATTGTGGTTTTTGGAGTGAATGCCACGGCAGTTATCGTTTTTGAAGTTTTATTGAATTTTTCAGCTATGTTTAATCATAGCAACTTTAGACTGCCTCCCCGCCTGGAGTCTGCTTTTCGCAAGCTGATTGTCACCCCTGACATGCATAGAATTCATCACTCGGTGATTGTTAAAGAAACCCATTCCAATTTTGGGTTTTTCTTATCTTGGTGGGATCGCCTTTTTGGGACTTACATAGATAAGTCAAAGGTGAACCTACAAGTTGAGAAAATTGGTGTGCCTCGATTCCGTGAACAAAGAGATCAAAGACTCGACCAGCTCCTGCTTCAACCTTTTTATAAAAATAAATAACTCGTTTTGATCAAACTATGTCAACTCGACCAACAGGTGTGTCCCTGTTTCTTCTAATCTGCGAGCTGCTATAGAAAGGTTAACACGGCTTAGGTAGGGATTGCCTCAAACGCTCGACGACTGTCGAAAAGGTTTATAACATAGATTCTATCAAAAGAGGTCATCATGAGATTTATCAGTTTTATCATTATTGTTTTTATCACTGCTTCCTGCGGTCAATCGCCTAAAAAAGACAACTCAAAAACAAGCGCTAAAGCAATGCTACCAAACTGGCATATTTCCATGCGTGGACTGGCTAGTTCGATGTTGGAGATCATGCCAAGTCTTGTTACTCGTCGTGGAAAAGTTTTGAATAGCGAAAAGAAAAAACTGAAAAAAGCGATTGCTGATCTGCAAGCTTACAGTTCCAACCTTAATAGCTCGACACAAATGGCACCTAGCAAAGACCCCACTCTGAAGTTTGTCGCAATGGAGTTTCAAGAGGAACTTCATCGCGTGAAAAAAAGATCTTCGAAAGCCTCTTTGCAACAAACCCAAAATGATTTACGAGAACTGACTCGCTATTGTGTGGCCTGCCATACCAAAACGGCCTCAGGCAGCTCTCATTTTTCGCAATCGATGGCTCAAGCGACCAATGGACTCAATGATATCGAAAAGGGGCAGTTCTACATGGCCATTCGACAATTTGAAAAAGCTCTGATTCATCTAGAAACCGGTCTGACCAATCGAGACTGGGCGCAGAAGAATCCCCGTGACTGGAACAAGGCCGCCATGCAAATGCTAATTGTCACAGTGCGAGTTCACGACAACCCCAATTTGACTTTGGAAATGATCAGCCGCCTCTTCGACACCAAAGCTTACCCCAGACAACTGGCAGCAGCCGCTCGAGTCTGGCGGAAAGATGCAAAAGCTTGGGCCGAAAAAGGTAAGAAACAAGCCAGCCTTGATGGGCTCGCAGATTTATTAAAACAGGCCAAAGAAAAAGACAGTCAATTGGAGTATTCAGGACTCATATTGAACTTACGAGCCCAGGCCCGCTTGAGTCGCTACTTGGAAGCTGGCGGTTTATCAGCCAAAAGTGAACAATCTGTGCTTTATTTTTCTGGGGTTCTCACCAAAAGATTGGAGCGCCTGAATTTCAGCGGCTTTGCGCAAAGTTACTTCAAGGCTTGCTTGGAAATTGACCCCACTTCTCAATGGGGTCAACTCTGTAAAAAGAGAATTTAATTGATTGAAGGAGCCGTCGGCTGTTGCACAGCTGTTGTAGTGCCCGGGTTACCCTGAATGCTCAACTCCATCTGTGGATAAGGAATACTAATTTTCTCTTGATCTAAGTGGTATTTCGCAGCACGAGTCAGCGAATCCATCACTGCCCAGTAGTCTTCTTTTTGCACCCAAGCACGCATCGTCCAATCGACCGAAGAAGCGCCAAGGCCTGATAAAACAACAGCAGGCTCAGGGTCTTTTAAAACTTTCGGCTCGGACAAAATTGCTTCCATCAAAACTTTTCGAGTTTGGTCATTATCGGCTTCATAAGCGGTTCCTACAGCCACATCGACGCGACGAGTGTCGTGAAAAGAAACGTTTTCGATTTGAGACCCGTATACCATACCATTCGGTAAGATAATGCGACGGTTATCAGCGGTATCGATCGCCGTACTAAACAAATCAATTTCTTTAACTGTTCCTGCCGTACCGGCCACCGAGATCCAGTCACCAATCTTAAATGGACGAAACAACAGAATCATCACACCGGAAGCGAAATGCCCGAGTGTTCCCTGCAAGGCCAAACCAACAGCAAAACCAGCAGCTGCTAAGACGGCAGCAAAGCTTGCAGTTTCAATTCCAACCGTTCCTAAACTAGTAACAATACCAATAACAATAACTGCATACTTCGCCATATTGGCAAAGAAGTTGCCGAGTGCTGGGTCCAATTCTTTTTTCTCAACAGTTTTTTTGATCATGCGATTGACCGATCCAGCCACTTTGAAAGTGATGTAGACTAGAACCAGGAACAAAATGGCCTTGAGACCATAGGTGATTCCGTAATCAATTGCGAGATCCATATAGGCCTTCAAATTTCCATCCATCGATAACTCCTTTTTGCTTAGAAGTTGTGTTCTACCGAAACTGGATGGAAAGGCAAGCGAAGATTGACCTATCGGATCGGTGGGTCCTCACAGCGGTACAACTCCTGCACCTTTTGTCCTTCAATCTGTACAGCGGCGGCTCTCAGGGCGGTTCTTAGTCCTTCCTCCACCACAGGGTGGTAGAATGGCAGGGTCAGAGCTTCTCGTAATGTCAGATCCAACGAAATGGCCCAAGCGATCAAGTGAGCTAAGTGTTCACCATCGGGAGCCTGTAATTCGGCCCCAAGGATTTTGCCCGTTTGTCGGTCGGCATAGACATGGAGCATCCCCTGTTCTTTCAATTTTACAATGCTGCGTCCTTGGCCCTCAAAGCTGACTTCACCCGTGACAAAGTCATCACCGCTCGTACTCAAATCACGGTGAGTTCTTCCGACCGTGGCTATATTGGGTTCACTAAATGTGATTCCCAGCGACACTCTTCTTTTAAAACAAGTTTCTTCTTCCGCAACTGCGTTGTTTCCGGCAATCACACCCTCATCCGCGGCTTCATGCAGTAAAGGTCGCTGGGTGTTGGCGTCTCCAGGAAGAAAGATATGAGGCGCCTCTTTGAGGCGCATGGTGTGGAGATTGACCTCTGGTAATCCTTTTTTATCAAGCTTAACACCCGCTTTTTCAATTCCCACTCGATCCACATTGTGGCGACGACCTACGGCCAACAGTGCCTTTTCTACTTCGATGATTTTTCCATCGGCTTCCAATTGTAAAAGGCCCGCTTCACTCACCCCTACTGGTTTGGCTCCATTGAAGTGGATAGGAAACTCCGCAGAGAACTTTTCGGCGACATAGTTTTGCAACTCAGGGTCGGTCAATCCACCAATAGCTTTACCAATTGTGATTCCCGTAAAATTCACGCCCAACTTGCTGATGGCTTGCCCTAATTCAATTCCGATCACTCCCAAACCAATAACAGCCATAGACTTGGGAAGTTCTGACATTTCGAAAAACTCATCGGTAGTGATTAAGTGATCGCGGTAGTCCATAAAAGGACCCGGAACGATTGGGCGAGAACCGGTGGCAACTATGATTTTTTCAGCTCGAATTGCTCGACCATTCACATTGAGAGTGTGAGTGTCGACAAACTCGGCACGCCCTCGTATCAGTTTGTCCTCCCAGCTTGGCATTCCACTTTTTACACCACGAACAAAGCGATCACGCAGAGAACGCACATGATCCATCACTTGCTTGCCATTAATAGAGAGGTTTTCTCCACCACGGATTCCGACCTGTTCAAACTTTTTTCTTCGATCAAAATCGTTGGCGACTTGAATCAAGACTTTCGAGGGCATACACCCCACACGCGCACAGGTTGTTCCCAGTGGCCCGTCATCAATGACAGCATAGTTGTCGGTTTTTTTTGCCACCTCTCGGCGAGCCGTTAAACCCGATGTTCCAGCACCAATAATCACAACGTCAAAAGTCTTCATTCCGATCTCCAGAGAAAAATGGGGCTCAGGTACGAGCCCCTTAACACTTTACTATTCAATAATCTTCTTAAGTTCCTCGGTTCCGCCGATTCTTTCACCGTTCATAAAAATCTGAGGCACGGTGGTCCCTCCAGAAAGAGCCACCAATGTTTTTATGGTGTAATCTTGATTCAGAATGTGCTCTTCATAATCCACTTCGGCTTTCTGTAGTAAAGCCTTAGCTTCTTCGCAGAATCCGCACCCTTCACGAGTGAAAATGGTCACCGACTTTGGAATCTCTACATTCGGGTTAATATGTTTTAACATAGTCACCGCATCTGAGTTTTCAAAGGGATCGCCGTCTTTTTCTGGTTCGATAAACATCTTCTCGATGGTTCCATCATTGACCAGCATTGAGTAGCGCCATGATCGAGGTCCAAAGCCAATATTCTTTTTATCTACAAGAAACCCGAGTTTTTCACTGAACTCTCCGTTTCCATCAGGTAACATCGTTAAATTCTCAGCCATTTGCTCGGCCTGCCAAGAGTTCATAACAAAAGTATCATTGACGGAAAGACAGATCACATCATCCACGCCCTCTTTTCTAAAAGTCTCATAAAGCTCATTATAGCGTGGCAAATGAGTGGATGAGCAAGTGGGCGTGTAGGCTCCGGGAAGAGCAAACAAAACCACTTTTTTTCCTTTAAAATAATCATCCGTCGTTTTTGTCGTCCATTGCGAACCTTCACGAACCGGAAAACTTACGTTGGGCACTTTTTGGCCCGTTTTATCTTCTAAACTCACTCTCTTCTCCTTTAATGGTTTATTAATGTATCTGTTTAACTTTACAGCTTCTACAATCAGCCATTATCTCATAGTTGTTAAATATTATAATTCTATTATATAATAGTATAAAGCTATCAAACCAGGGAGCATCCATGGCCTCAATAACTCAACTGGAGTATATACTGGCAGTAGACAAAGAAAAGCATTTCGGCAAGGCCGCCGAAAGGTGTCATGTGGCGCAACCGTCTCTTTCGATGCAGATCCAAAAGCTGGAGAACGAATTGGGAGCCATCATATTCGATCGCTCCAAAAAACCAATCCTTGCCACCGAAACAGGCAAGCAAATTTTACAACAGGCCAAACTTATTCTGCAGGAACACCGAAAACTTTTTGACCTGGCCAACATTGGGGCGGCTGAGCCACGTGGCCCCTTTCACCTGGGCGTCATCCCGACTTTGTCCCCCTACTTGATTCCACTGTTTATTGGTGAGTTTTCAAAAAACTACCCGGCCGTGAAATTGAAAATCAGCGAACTGCAAACTTCAGAAATCCTTGAGAGGCTTTCGTCTGACGAACTGGATGCCGGACTTTTGGTGACTCCTCTCGGCGATGACCAAGTTATTGAGCGCCACTTGTTTTTCGAGCCCTTTTACGCCTATGTCTCAGAAAAACACTCCCTTGGAAAAAGAAAAGTTCTGTCTGAGACTGACTTGAGTGATGAAAACCTGTGGCTTCTCGAAGAAGGACATTGCTTTCGCAATCAAGTTTTAAAAGTTTGTTCACTGGATCGTAAAAATGCCGCTCTCGACAACGTTGAATTTGCTAGCGGTAACTTGGAAACTTTGAAGAATCTGGTGAAAAAAAATTCAGGCTACACCCTGTTACCAGAACTGGCATTGGCAGATCTGAGTGATGATGAAATCAATCATTTCATCAAAAAATTTAAAAAACCCGTTCCAACCAGAGAAGTGAGTCTCGTCCATAGTCGTAGCTTTTTAAAAGAAAACATCATCGAGGCCATGGAAAAGCTGATCATAGTGAATTTGCCCAAGAATATCCGTTCTTTGAAGAAAAGGGACATTGACGTCGTTGGCATTTTTTAACACAATGAGGCTATGTCGCATCTTCGAGGTCACAACATTGTCGCCTTCACTTTTGTCCTGATTTTTTCTTTGCAAGCTAATGCACTGTGTGTGGATGTAAAAAAGGCCAACCTACGGGCCGGCCCCAGCACAAAGAAACAGATCACCTGGGAAGTCTTTCGCTACATGCCTTTACGGAAAGTGAAAAAACAAGGCTCTTGGTATAAGGTGAGAGATTTTGAAAACGATGAGCACTGGGTTCACAAGAAACTGGTCACCACCAAGTTCAAGTGTGCTGTCGTGAAAGTCAAAAAGGCAAATCTGCGTACCGGACCAGGATCAAAATTTAAAAAACCTTCAGATTTACCCTCTGTCGATAAATACACCGTTTTCAAGCTGGTGAAGACTCAAGGAAGTTGGGCCAAAGTGAAAGACTCTTTTGGCGACTCCTATTGGGTGTTTCGAAAGCTGGTGTGGATCAATTAATCCACATCAGAGATTCGAACCACAACACCTGCTAAAATTCCACTTGCCCGACTTTCCTAAAAAAGCAATAGGTTTACATAGGCTCGGTTTGATTTTTCCAAAGCACAAGCCCCCAAGGCTTAATCGAGGAGATGAAGACAGAAGGATTTTAATCTACTCAGCTTTAAAAATGGTATGAGCCTCTTTTCTAAGATCGTTCATCGCCATCAGTGTTTGTGTTACATCGGCCATATCTTGTGTTTCTTGCTCTAGTATCACTTCGACTTGAACTTCAAGGGTGATCGCCATCTTCATAAGCTCAGCCATCCAGCGAGAGTACTTCACTTTAGCGGCGTCGTCTGTGGCTGTATCTGGATACTCTAGGGCCGCATCGGCAATCGCAGACTGCATCAGTTCGACGGATTCGTACTCGATCTGAGTGAACGATTGACTTTGAATGGCTCCGGCCAGCACTTTGAACTGCTCGCCCACTACTTTCATAGAGGCCGCCATGTTGTCATTTGCTGACGCATTCATTGTGAACAAGAAAGTCGCCAGTGCTAAAATTGCTTTTTTCATATTTCCCCCCCCCAACAGAATTAACCACCAAATTCATAACGATTGGGGAGGTGGTAGACAAGTTATAAATAGCTATGACCACGATACATTTTGTCTATGACGAAATTTCAGTATTTTGCGTGAAAGATTCCGTCATTTTTTCAAATTAGGGGGCAACGCCCTGTCCGAAAATATTGCGACGGACGGTCTGCGCATTCACTCCATCCAAATATTGTAGCTCGATGATATCATTGTGTGGCCCTTCGACTGTCGGATCAAACTCGACGTCCAATTGACAGGTGTCGGTGGCTGCCAACACCAGTCCGCAATCACCACCAGTACCGGGGTAAAGACCTCCTGTGAACTGGAATGGCGGCGCCAGTCCAACCTCAGCCAAATTGGTGGCATCTTCGGTACCGCTGTTGGTCACAGTAAAAAGGTTGGTTTGCGGATTACCAATCGGGATCATACCGTAGTCATAAAAAGGTCCACCCGAGATCGTGAGCTGAGCTAAGTCTGCACTGGAAGTCCCAGCCAACCCGTGGTTGATCGTCACAGTTCCGCTGCCGTTGTTATAAGAAACCAATAAATTGTCTGTGAAGTAACCAGCTGTTAAAGGAAAGAATTCTATTTCTATGGTACAACTTTCACCTATATCCAATTGCAAGTCACAAGTGCCACCTTCTCCTGGAAACAATCCACCGGTGAAAAGGTAAGGCGAAGCCAAACCCGTCCCGCGAAGTTCAGTGGCAAGGCTGTTCCCCACATTGGTGAGGGTCAGAGTTTCAACAATACGATCGTCTACCGGGTGGGTTCCAAAGTCCAATGGATTGGGGCCAGCAATTTCGATAAAAGCCAACAGCTCTTCCGGATCAGGGGGATCTTCTGGTTGAGTATACTCCCCCTGAATCAGTTGCACCACTTCGACCTGGCCATTTTCACAGTAAGACAAAGAATCGGGGTTGTTCACGGGACTCACTGTTCGTATCAGCGACATACCATCATCATTAACCACACAAGTTGGAAATTCATTCTTAATCCCAGTGATGTCAATACCGGCATTGCAGCTGTTGATCTCAGTGGAACAAAAAGTAGAGTCCAAACCACTTTCAGTGCAAGACAAGGTTCCAGAACCTGTCATCGAAAAAATAGCCGTCTCTTCTCCAATTTCTACGGTCCAGTCAAAATGGGTGGCGCAGTCTACTCGTCCAGTGGTTTGTGACACTACTCCGGCGTCTTTATCAAAAAGAAATGTCACCGGAGCCACGTCTTCGACATCTTCACCATTGCATTGAGCCGATCGAACAGTCCACAGACCATCAGCGACGGAACAGCTGCGCTCAGAAACGGAGTCCACGTTGGTGCCACTACACGACAACAACAGCGCCAGCTGAGCAAGCCAAAAACAAAATCGAAGTGAATGATTCAAAACGACACGCATACCAATTTTTATATCGGTATCTCCGTCTCAAAATTTTACACTATTCGACTATATAGTCTGAGAAATCAGCAAGCTCGACTGGAGTCGAGCTTCAAACAAGACCTTTGTCACATCTGTATTGGTTATTTCTCTTCTAGTTTTCGATTAATTTCTTCAATTTGCTGTTGCTGCTTTTTAACTATTTCCATAAGTTCTTGGTTTTGCTCTTTCAAACTTGCCAACGCGCGATCTTGTTCTTCGTTTTTCTCAAAAACAAAATCTGACAACTCTTGAATGGCCGTAATGATGTATCCAATGAAGCCGATATAATTCACTGACTTAGTTTTCATTTCATCATTCGCGGTATGAACAACTTCAGGAATCACCTCTTCAACCTGCTGGGCAATCACACCAATTTCAACTCGACGATTCTCGTCATCTTTCATCACAAATGATACACCTTGAACGGCCAAGATTTTCTCTAAGCTGTTTTCAAGAGGCATGATGTCTTCCTTGAGACGACGATCGGACACATCAGTAAGAGTTCCTGTATACTCAATGTCTCCGACCACATCCAATTCAACAGCCGGAGTGTCAGTACCAATCCCAATGTTTCCAGAACTTTCTTCTACAACTAGAAAGTTACCCGTACCATTGGCAATGGCATAATTGACCCCAGAGTTTAACCACGTGTAGGCATGACTTTGCAAATGACTAACACCAACAGTCGCATTGGCATAACCAAAAGTGGCTTGATCTGTTCCTGAATTATTCTTCATGGTGATGCTAGAGTACCCGCTGGCGTCATTGTTTTGCACCGATATGACATCTTCGTTGGCAATACTATCTTGTACATCAAAACGAAGAGCTGGGTTGTCAGTACCAATACCAACATCTCCAGTGGCCCCTTCAATTCGCATTCTTTCAGTGTTATTCGCAACAAACTCAATATCTGTATTATTGATTGTTCTTAATTGAACTGGCCCATCACTCGACTGGATAATTATAGGATGTGTCGCTCCTGTACCGGTATTAATTTGATTGCCTGGATTTCCACCAATTAGTTGCTGACCTATTGTGATATTACCAGCAAAAGTCGCATCTTGTGAAGTATCAAATGATAAGGCTGTTGTATTATTGGACTCAAGAGTCAATGTGTTGTCATCAGATCCGACGACAATTGCGCCAGCGTTACCGCCATTGCTGAGGTCACCACCGCCAACTCCAACCGAAAGGTCCAAACAGTTGGCGTTGTTCTCATCACAAATTTCGGCGGCGTTGATCGATCCAGTGTGCACGTCCAACTCCACTGCTGGAATTGTGGTGCCTATCCCAACATTACCGGCCGAAGTAACATTTAGTATTGAGGTGGTTGTGTTCGAAATACCAAAATTCGACCCCTGGAACCATATACCTTGAGTGCCCGCAGCAATACCGGCCACTGAAGATCCACCTGAACCATTTGAAATAATATTTGCGCCCCCGGCCCCTGACGCCCAAACTTGCATAAAAGCGATCCCAGAAGCATTATTGTTCGTAACATTAGTACCAGAATAACCCACAACGTTAGAATCTAAGTGGAGTTGCGAGTTAGGCGCATCTGTTCCAATACCAACATCACCATCACCCATGATAACAAAGTTAGGGGTGTTGGTGTCGT
>CBDUOS010000071.1:0-16687 GCA_965368905.1 uncultured Bdellovibrionales bacterium
CCCTACGCAACCAGAGTTTGATACACCTTCGGCCAGTGTGGTTTCAAAAACCGATGACAATCATCCTGCCGCTCAATGCCGACTCGATACCACATATGCCGCCTCGCTCTGTGCTGCCGATTTTGATCCTGATGTGATTCCTGGCAAAGAGCTTTCCGATCCATTTGGGTTGGCTGCCGAGAAAGAATCCGCGCAATACACTTGCACCCATCACGGTCAGTTTACTGAAGGACTGCGACCTCGTTGTTGGTTTAAACCGGGAATTTAATCGGCTCACCAATTCCTTGTTGTTGTAATAAAAAAAGGTCACTGGAAACAGTGACCTTTTTTCATATAGAAAAGATTTTTTTTGACGTCTTAGTTAAAGCAAGACTTTCCGATGAAAGCTTTTTCTCCACCGTGAATCACTGTGTACCAAGACTTACTGTGGTACTTCATGTTCACTTCTTTACCGCTAGGATACTTGTCCAAAATTTCAGCTTTCGTTGAAGGGTAAGTGCGAACGTTACAGGCGTTTACTGCTACTTTTGCAATTCGCAACCTGTTAAGTCCAGAAACTGTACGGTATCCTTTAGGGAGTTTACCCATCGACGCTAATTTTTGGTCGTAGGCTTGATCCACTTCGATAGCCATTTCTAGCTCATCCAACATACGGTTGGCTTTCCCTAATGATTTTCTGTAGATCGCGATCATTTTTTTGTATTCGTTACTATCCTTCTTCATATTACGATAAGTTTTAGCAATTGCGATGCGAGCTCTTTTTACGTCAGAGCGCAAGGCACTCACTCGAGCCGCTGTTTTCTTGGCCGCTACTTTCATGCGACGGTGGTCTTTTTGCATTTTACGTAGATCTTCTTCTTCATGCCGTTTTTGAGCGGTCACTTTTTCTTCATCAGTTCTCACCAAAGCCAGTTCGGCCTCGACTTTTTCATTCTTTTTACGAAGCTTTTCCTGCTCGGCTTCGATCTGCACAAGCTCTTTATGCATTTTGTCTGTTTTCGCACGAGAATCAGCGATTTTCTTTTCATTTTCGCGGATTTTCTTTTCAGCCCGTTTGCGTTTTGCTTTGGCTGCTTCTTTTTCTCTTTTCAATTCGGCACGCATTCTGGCCGCTTCTGCCTGTTCGGCAGCCAACTCTTTTTCAAGCTCTTGCGATTCGATGATCGCAGCTTCTGAATCTGCGCCAATGGCGTCAGCTTCGATCAGTTCTTGGTTCAAGTCAGACATATCAGCCAATCCGATGGATGGTGCCAATAATCCACTCACTAGTACGACAATTAAAAGTTTTAAACCCTTCATAACCTCTCTCCTATATGTGGAATTATGTAAGAGCAAAGGTCATACCAACTCCATTCAGCAGCAGTTCACTTTAGCTTTGAGTACAGGTGCAAAAAGTGTCAAAAGGTGCCCCTTATTGGCAATAATTTAAACATGCCAACCTGATACTCTCCAATATATTGGGATTTTAGACCGCGCATTTTTGTCAGTGAAAAAAAGTTTGAACGTCTTAAACGGCTGAAAGTGTAATTTCTTCAATCTGAGCATGGCACATTAATTGTATCATTTTGGGACGACTAAACATTTGAACTTATGAGGAGCTGTACGTTGAAGTCTTTTTCACTGCTATTTCTTGGTGTGTTTTTATCATCAAGTGTACTACTTGCTAATCAATTTAATGTGGACCGTACCCTGAAACAAAGGATCATGGGTGACAATGCATTTCTTCCGATTTCCCAGTTGATCGAATTGGGTGAAGAAGTGGATGGTCTTAAAGAAGGAGAAAAGATTGACTCTCTAACTTTAACCTCGCCCACACGAGCCAACGATGGTAACCGCCTTTTACTACAAGGCAAGCGAAGCGTCGTTCTTATCGGGAAAAACCAAATGGAGAATCTCGATGAGGGGCTACAAAAAGCCATCGACGACGTCGTTAATAATAAATCAGAATTGTTGAAAGAACTGGGTATTGAATACACAGAAACTGGGATTGATAACTTCTATGCCCTCGCCAATTTTGAAGCCTCTCGTACTGCTGGGGCTCCTTCAGAATGGTTCGTGGCTTTGATCCCTCACAATGTCATTGTAGAGAAAGTCATATTGCAAACAGAGTGGTTTGGTGGTGGTGCTGGTGGACATAATCAAGTTCGCATGGTTCTCAACTACCCTGTAGTCGCGATTCCTCAATCGGCTCATCAACACACCCCTTTCGTTTTTGGTTACGGCAACGATGGCGAAAAAGGTGATATAATTTATACATTACAAGCCGCTCGCGTAAAAAACGGAGAGCAGGACTGGGCTCCATTAAAAGGTGTGATGGGTGAATATGGAAATGCCCTTCAGTTTTTTGACACTCGAACTTTAGCGTTGGACCAAATCTCTCGCTCTATTATTGATGACCTCACTGTTTTAGATATTGAAACCAGCTCCATTAGTAAAGAAAAGGCTAAGATCGCCCTTGCTGCAAAGAAAATTCTGGTCAAAGCCATCGTCGATTCTGACAGTGAAGAGGAGATTAGCATTTATAATACTGTTTTTGCCAGTTGTGTAACCTATGCTTTAAAAGCTTTAAAAGCGGGAATTCCCGCAATCAAAACCACTTGGTTTAATCCCTACTCCACTCACATTCGTGTGCAAGAAGCTGTGGGCGGACAATTCATACTGGTTCGATCGTCTATGAATGACGAGTACGGTCCATACCTTGAATCCATCGGTGGTGAAGTCATGACCTGGGAAAAGGTTCGCACCAATCCTGAAACAAAACCTCTCTATGATATTGTGCAAAAGTTGAAGCGACCTGTTCTAGAACAAGAAGCCTTTGACAAAATCGTACAAAAAATCGCTGTATTTATCATTCAAGAGGGAATCACTTATGATCAAGTGAAGGAATTTATTGAGGCTGCAAAAGAACCAGGAGCCGTGATCGCCGATATTCCAAAAACTAAAGAGGGCCAACAGTTAATGATCCAAATTGATCAGTTTTGGAAGCAAGCCTTCCCCGACCGTCCCGTGGGAGAGTTTTTTCAGTCTCTCAATGGTTTGCAAACCCAAGAGACTGACTAATCCACTTTTTTAACTTGGAAAAATAATTCACTTGAACGTCCCTGATCATCGACCACTCGCAGTCGGTGGTCACCAGAAATGGCTTTCCATAAATAGGGCTTATCCACCTGCGATGTTCCCAATTTTCGATTGTTTACAAACCATGTGAGGTTTTGGATGTTGCCATCGGCAACAGCTACCAGTGGAATCTCTTTGGTACCCGTTCCCTTTGATCTTAAACTGTATAATGTGTGAGGTTGAGGAGACAGAATTTTAGGAGCGATATCTCCATGAGCCACCCCCTGACACAGCGGATGCAAACCGGGGGGCAGTTTTCTGCCGATTCCCGCCTCTTTGAAAAGTTTTAGCAAATCCGAAGGCCAGTACTCATAGACTTCCTTCTCTCTCTGCCCCAGAAAGCGGGGGCAAACCTGCAAGCCCGAAACCGGATCAATTTCAATCTTTCTATGAATGTCGCATCGAGAGATCGGACTCACTCCGGGCACAAACCAGCCTTGCTCCCGATGGGGGCAATGGGGGTTCGGTAAATGACCCGAGCGACCGCAAAAACTCAGCTTTTCTAGATTGTAGTTCAAGGGCGGTTCCCGTTTTTCCAAATTGATGGAACGAACCTCTCGAAGAGAGTCAATCAACTGAAACAATAGAGGACCTGCGGCTTTCCGACCGACAAACTCATTGTTTCCTTTGCCCGAAAAGTTACCGATCCAAACACCCAAAGCGTAGTGATCAAACACCGCGATCGCCCAAGCGTCACGATAGCCCACCGAGGTTCCGGTTTTCCACGGTACATGGATTGGTTGACGACTGAATCGATTCACTTTTTCCATCTGCGGTCTCTGATTTTTCGCCAACATGTCTAAAACAAGAAAAGCGGCCTCTTTTGAAAGAAGAGTTTTTGCCTCCCCATATGGTTCACTTTGTAACATTCGAACCGGCTGCCAAATTCCATGATTGTTTAAAGTTGCGTAAAGGCCCACCAGTTCAACCATCGAAACCTCGGCAGATCCTAATATGATGGAAAGTCCATAGTGATCCGGGTCATCCTGCAAAGGGATGCCGGCCTTCTTTAGAAAACCATACAAGCCTTGCCCCTTCAACTGAAGAGCCATATGGAGGGCTGGAATATTTCTCGACAAGACTAAGGCATCGGTTGCAGACAAGGGGCCTGCGAACTCTTTGTCAAAATTATCTGGAGTGTAAGTGCCAAAAGGAGTGGGTGTATCTTTGATCATCGTGAGTGGGTGAATCAGCCCTTGCTCAATGGCCATCCCATAAACAAAGGGCTTCAATGCCGACCCAGGAGACCGACGGGCCATCACCCCATTCACTTGGCCCATGATAGAGTCGTCGGTAAACTCAGCCGAGCCTACATAGGCCAACGTCTCCATGGTTGCTGTGTCCAACAAAAGAACTGCCGCGTTTTCAAAACCCAGTTTTCGATTTTTTTGTAGGTAATTGTAGGTCTGGTTTTCAAACATGGACTGCAAAGGGTAATCCAAGGTTGTATGCAGTTGACTCTTGTTCTTGGTAAGGAGCAATTCCGTGGTTAGGTGAGGTGCCAGAAATGGGAGGTCCTTAGGGGGACGCATTTCCACATCCAGGTTAAATTCTTGTTTTTTGTCATTCCAACTGGGGTGGGCGCCCAACCAAAGAGTCAGCAGTTGATTTCTGGCTTGTTTCAAGTCTTGGTTAACCCTTTTTTTCTCATTTACATGACGAGTGCGCTGGAGAGGACTCTGTGGGATCACGGCCAAAGTGAGGGCCTCAATCAATGTGGCACGTTCAATTGGTCGATTAAAGTAAATTCGCGAAGCTGCTCCAACCCCTTCGATATTGTAACCATAGGGAGCAATATTCAGATAGGCTTCTAAAATTTGATCTTTACTATACAAAAACTCCAAAGAGAACGAGTAGAAAATCTGCTTCAGCTTTCCGGAAATACTTCGAGTGGACAGACCATAAAGCTTACGCGCCAATTGCATGGTAATGGTTGATGCTCCCACTCTGCGACTCTTTTTTACAAAGGTGATCCAAACCGCACGTAGCAAAGACACCGGGTTTACCCCCATATGGTAGTAGAAATACTGATCTTCGAAGAGAAGGGTGCCTTCGATCAATAAAGGGGAAATTTTAGAGATGGGAGTAAAAACTCGGTACGCCTCATCCTCAGAAAGACTCATTCTAAGAAGACGTCCCTCTTTGTCTACAACTTCTTGCGAAAAACTCTTTCCCTGCAAAAGCGCACCAAAAGGTTGAGTCCAAACCAAAAGTTTATGGATCGTAAAAAACAGGACAAGCGTCACTATTCCATTCTTAGCGATGAACTTTAAACTCTGTTTCCGTCTATTCAACAGTGATACTTCCCATTTGACCTTTGGTTTGTATCGAACGGTCATACATTGACTCAGCAAAGATCGGCGGAACTTTGTAGGTCCCCTTGTTGATGGCCTTAATTTTGTATTCAAAAGTTTTGGCCTCGCTGCTTAGGCTTGAAAATACCAGGACTCGATCTTCCCTTGCATCCACATACTCCCAACTTGAACGAATGGCGTCCACAGAATCAATCACCACCTCAAACCCACCGGGAAGGAGGTCGACAATGGCTATACTAGGGGCAAAATCTCGATTAAGGATGCGCAAGCGCAGACGGACAGTGATTTCTTCACCAATCTTGGCGGCGCTAACACTGTCTCCATTTGGATTTAAGAATTCACGAAAAACCTCGACACCGTCAGTAATCTCAGGAGTGTCGCCCTGGTCAAACCCCGCTTGAGTTAGCGAATAAAAAGCCACCGAACTGTTGGAGTTCTCTATATCCACTTGATTCGAATTCTCTTCAAAGTTGGATTTCGGAAAAAGATCTCCCGTCACTTCAAGTGGCGAAGTTTTATTGTCAACGAGCTGACTCAATTTGATGCCGGCTGCGCCACCACCCTTCACTATTTTTGCATAGGCTTGAAAAGCCAAGATGGCCAGTGCTGAAGATGTCGTATTGTAGCCCTTGTTCAAACGATCCACTAAAATTTGTAACTTCTCGCCATTAAATTCACCGATCCGCTCTGGAAAGTGCTTAGCGATCAAATACAAATGAGCCGCACGCTTGATCGCATCATCATAAATGCCATAGGAGTAATTGGACTTCACCTCACCCCCATCATCAAACTTCGCAAGCAATTGGTTCGCCTTTTGGTTCGCCTGCATATTTTTATAAGCAGCAGCCATGTAAAGAAGAAGAACATCTTTCACCCAACTTTTGTCTTTGTAGCCATCCAACCACCTTTCTAAGGTGGTCAAAGACTGGGTCGCGATCTGTTCATTACGCGTCACAAGGTAGGCCGCATATCCTTGCACGCGGGCCATCGCCAGGTCTTTAGGCTCTTGCTCGGAGTACTCCTTAAGAAACTTCAATGCCGAGTCCATAAGGTTTGCAGGAATTCTATGTCCCCGATCCTTTGCCTCCGTTAAAAAGTGAACGGCATAGGCGGTGTGGAAAACATTCACCGCACCACCACCCGGCCAACTTGCCAGTCCTCCTTCATAATTCTGCCGAGACGCATAGAGCTCGGTCATTCCTTGAACCTGTTCAGCCACCTTAGATTTCTTTGTTTTAAACTCTTTGTACTCACTCAAAACTAAGGCTGGAAACCCCTTTGAAGTAATTTGCTCAGTACAGCCGTAGGGGTATTTTTCTAAATAGTCCATAAAGCCTTTTGCGATGCTCAACGGCAACTTCGACACGCTCACCTCGTTGGTTCGAAATTCTTTGTACATTCGCCGAGGTGTTTTGATGGACTTGTCCTTTCCTGCATCCACATACCCCGCCTGGATGCGCGTAATAAACGGAGAGGCTGGACGAACGCTTGTTGTAACTGTCCTCTGGCTGGATTTATCACCCGAGGTCGCCTTGAACATGAAATTGGCGTTTCCTAATGGTTCTTTCACTTCGACATCAAAGGTGATGGAATCTTCGTTACCTTCATCAATTTTTAGAGAAAATTTATTGTCACCCAATACTTTGATATTTTTTGAAGTACTGATTTCTATATCGACACTGGCCTGCTTACCTGATTTTTCAACATTGTTAGACACGCCCACTGACACCTTCAATTTGTCTCCAGGGGCTACGAAGGTTGGCACATTCGGCGACAACACAAAGTGCCCACGCACTAGAGTTTTGTCACTGGTGGCATCCATTGAATCAGGCGATACAACAACGGCAAGAACTCGCAGTTGACCGGCAAAATAGTCCGGAACATTGTACTTGAGAACTTTGCCATCAGGGCCCACATCGACAATTCCGGACCAATAGGCTACGGCTTTATCTTTTAGTCTCTTGAAGGGATTTTGGTTGTCCGCCAATTTGGCTAGAGCTTCAGCCATACCACCGGCTTCAGAAGAACGCTTTTTTGCCAGTTTTGCAAATTCAGGTAGAATCAAATCTAAAATCTGCCTGGTATTCACTTCGAGGGCCCGTTTCTTATAAAAATGTCCCAATGGATCCGGATTTTTGTAATTGGCCACTTGTAAGATCCCCTCATTGACGGCGAACACGATGGCTTTTCCCTTTTTCTGAGCTTTGATTTTAATAGCAAGATCTTTACCTGGGCGCACCAAAGGTGGAATTTTCAAATCAATTTTATTCACCCGACTGGCCTTATTGATTGAAAAAGAGGCCACGCCTGAACTGAGAGGACTCATAAATATTTCATCGGAAGAGATTGAGCGTACAAAAGTGACATTGACGTAACCGTTGCCTTCCAAGCCATTTGGTATTTTAATTTTTTGTACGCTACTTCGAGTCGAAGACTTGAACCATTTGTGAGCATAAACTTTTTCTCTTTCAATGGTAATCAGACCAGCCCCAGCATAGGGACCACGCACACTGATCTCTATTGTCTCCCCAGGGTTGAAGTCCTTTTTGTTCAAACGCACTTGCAATTCCGCATTCTTCTCGAGGTCGTAAGTCAGGTTTGATGCTCCGGCCACCGAATATTTCACTCGGTTGAGCTCCAGACCATTCTTGTCTAAGACGACGATAGCAAAATCTCCTGGCTCAGAAGTGGTTAGCTCGTATTTGGTTTTGTCGACTGATATTGCAAACTCTTGTTGTCCTTTTTCATACTCCTTATCGACGGACTCGTATTTGTAGGTTCCATTGGACTGCTTGACCAAAGTTGAAACCTTTCGAAATTCAATAAACTTTAACTTTAAACCTTTGACGGCCTTTCGGTTTAATTCTGAATCAACGGCAATAAACTCTACGGGCACTTTAGCGTTCTTTTTTATGAAGCTCAGATCACCACCCTTTTTATAACCAACAAGATAGTCTAGTGGCGAAATCAATGTGGACACAGAACCTTTAACAGAACGCCCACCTTCAGCCTCGAATCCTTCGGCGGAGAAGCGAAGTAGGTAAGAGGCTGATTCAAACTTTGTAAGACCTAAATCAAATTCGGTCATCCCATCGTTATCCGTTTTCTTTTCTCCTAAGCTTTCATCAAAACTTCTCTCTGCTTTTTTAGGATCAAAGAATGTCCATTCTCGTAAAGTTGGGAACGAAGGATAGGTGGGACTGAGAGCCAAACGCGCCGCAACCTTTCTGTTTTGAGCGGCTGTGCCAAACAGATTTTTTAGACTGACTAGACCTTTTAACCCCTCTGGTTTAATCCACCCATTTTGCGGAGGGACTGAAAAACGAGCCACGATTTTCAAGCGGTCGGGCATAAATTCTTCAACCTTTACTTGTGTGGAACCAATAAGGGTGCGCCGATTGTTTTTTTCTTTCAAGTAAAGTCGAAAAGAGTAGTATCCGGTGGCCCACGTAGAGCCTGTTTGAAAATCATAGGACTGCAAGCCCACTCGACTGAGAGCGAGATCTTCTTCATGACGAAGTAGGGTTCCCTTCGGGTCAGTGACCTCCATTTCCACAGACAGACCAGACAGGTCACGAGCCCATTCAGAGTCTTTGACCACATATCCGAGGTGAATTTTTTCACCGGGCCGATAGATTCCGCGGTCCGAGAACAGATACGCTTGCAAGCTGCTACTCATGTAACGAGAGTGCACCCCACCCACATCAAATCTTGAAAAATTCATGTTTGAGACATGTGAGTTGTAGGGTAAAAATGAAAGGTCTGTCCCTTTGGTGGCGATGAACACAGAGGGGGACTCCTCATCTTCGTAGTCATCCAAGTCTGTAAACTGCACATGTCCACTTTGGTTGCTGACCTTTTTTTCTATTGGCAAACCATTTTTGCCAAGAACTTCGACAGTGACACCTGAATGTGGAAGCCCTGTCTCAATGGACTGTAGAAATAGGTCATGGGTTCCATCCACAGACTTCTTTTCAAGAATTCCTATGTCTGTTATTAGGATCAACCTTTGATCGCTGACTTGACCGCGATTGCCAGAGTCATAATAAGAATCACCACCTAATTCCTCGAAGTCTGGAAGTTGGGATTCCAAATCGTTCAACTCATGGTCCCAACTCTCGGCCACAAAATGAAACAAACCTTTGGGGTTCCCATCTGAACCGATCAAGGCATTGGTGAAATCAAAGTGTGAGTATTGGGTTTTTCCATAACCGACGCGAGGAAGTCGTTTAACTTCTTTGAACGTTTTGGTGATGTTTTCAAAACCAAATTTCCAATCGTAGCTGAAATTGGGGTTTCCGAAAGAGCCACTGCTTTGCGTGACCAGATGAGCGATTTGTCCGGGTAAAACACGTTGCGCTCGAAATCGCACAGCGCCCACGTCTCGCGCCAATATTGACATTTTTTTCGACCCCGAAAGACTGAGCAATGAACCCGTTCCCATAATTTTAAGTTCTCTTGGATATTCGGGAACTTTTTTTACAAAAACGGCTGATTCCGCCAATTCGTAGCCACCGAAAGCCTTCAGCCCTTTATTAATACGAATAAAAAGGTAGGTTCCCGGTTTTGTTTTAAATTTGTAACTGACCACAATGGCATGATCTTTTTCGATGGGTATCTCTTCGAGTTCTACTTTTTGCGAAGTCTTGAGGACTTCTTTCGAGACAGAAGAAACTGACCAACGATAGTTTTTAGAAGGCCTTTTGCGACCAGGGCCTGGAGGGCGGTCTTTGGGGAGAGCATAGACAGAAATACTTTCCGTTAAATCCTTTTGCGACACCCCAGTTGTCGTCGTAAAAACTAAGGCCTGTTCAGGCTCGTACTTTTTGTTTCGTACCAGTGTCAAATCGGCCTCGGTCACACGAAAGTGAGTCAACATTCCAGGGACCACAGAAGTGTCAGATAATTTGTAGTCCGCACCGCTGCCACCACGACTGCTAATCACTCCTTCGTCCACATCCAATCGAACTTTGCCTTCATATTTTGGGATCGACAAACGCTCGGAGTGCACAAAAGCTTTACCAACAAATTCGTCATAACTCACTTTGAAGTCCACAGTTCTTTCTAGAGACTTCCGGTCCTTGCCTTGCTCTACATAAAACTTCATTTTTATTCGTTTTTTGAGACTGTCTGTATCCACCGGATGCGAAAACTTGATTTCAGCAACCACTTTTTTGTCGACTGAGTTTTTAGGGTTTTGGTAAAATTCCATACTGGTGATGGCCATTTCAAAAGAAGGTGTCTGAAAGGGCAGTTCATAGGCCTCTAATTTCACATGCTTTGGAAACAATTTTTTTTCTAGTACGACTGTATGTTCTTGAGCTACGGACCAATCGCCCTCGATTGTGAAAACCAAGGTGTCTTCAGACTCCCACTTCCATTCACCGGGGAGTTCAGGTTCGATACGAACTCCAGACTTTACGATTTTGCCAATGTCGCTGAGTTTTGCAGCAGAACCTTTAAAATTGATCTTCAAAGGGACTGGCTTCGCATCTTTTTCAAGAGGAGTAGCAGTGATTTCTGATAATTCCAATCCCATGCGAACTGGTTGGGGTCGGCTGCTGTACCAATGATACCCTCCGCTGCATAAGAGAACAAAAACTAAAAGGACTCCTCCGACTTTATGAGAACGCCCTGGGTTGGCGCGATGAAGAGTTTGTCCCTTTTCAATCAGGCATTGAACACGAGTGACAATGGGTTTTAGCCAGTTTGGCATTTGCCAATCGACGGTCCCAAAGAGAGTGGTGAAAAGGGCTTGTAAGAAATGGATGATTTGCTTCATCTCGAGTCTCCAAATGCTGGTCTAGTTGAAGCAAAATCATAGGTCGAAAGCTGCAGAGAACCAAGCCTCATTGAACTCCACCGAGAGTTTTTTACCCGCCAATGGGAAGGAAAATGAAGCAATGTGTCCACTCTTTGAATCAGTGACCCGACAAACCGCTTCGTCTAAACTTTAGGGAACGAATTGGGGAGACAATGGTGGATTTTTCATATGAACTTCGTGACCTTGGCGAACATGGTGTTGAACTTGTTCTGATTGGTTACATGGATGAACAAACAGTCTTGCCAGACACCAATCGACTCGAAGGCTGCAATCGGCTGATTGTGAACTTTGGACGCGTCAACGCTATACTCTCAATGGGTGTTAAAGAGTGGGTCACATTTGTCGACAAACTGGAAAAGTATCCTCATTTACAAATTGAATACAAAAACTGCTCAAAGCAAATTGTGGATCAGGTGAATCTGGTAGAAGGCTTTTTGCCCAGCAATGGAAAGGTCACGACATTGTTTGTCCCCGTCTACTGTGCTCAGTGTAATCGAAGTTTCAAAGTTTTAAGAAAAACAGATTCAATTCAAGAGGAAATCCAAAATGTTATCCCCTCCATGGAGGTTAGTGACTGCAGTGAATTCCCCGGCTGTCGCACCAAGTTCGAACTCGACTGTAACCCCAAGTTTTATTTGAAATTTTTAGATACCACTTCGACCGATTAGTCTTGGTATTTTGCTGACACTTTCAAAACTTTTTTAAAGTTCTTTCCGGGCAACGTAGTCTCGTCCACATCTGTTTCAGGATCATCTTCTTCACCTAGAAACCAACCTTCAAAGATTACTTCACAGCGATAACGTAGGTCTCCAGCCTGACTCAAGTCCCCCACATAACCGATCATCGATGCTGCGCCGGAGACATTTCCTTCAGTCGCAGTTCTTGGCCCCCACAGGAGTTGAGATTCCGCATCGGCCGCAGCCACCCCTAAAACTCCCTCCTCTAAAATGGGAGTCCAGTTGGTCTCAATACCCAAGTTGTCGACACAAATAACTTCCAAAGTCGCAATGAAGAGTGGGTTTGGTGACGAGTTGAAACCTGAAATGGTTATAAAAAACCACGGTCCATTAACAGTAAACTCATCGGAATCAATAATTGTTGTAAAATCACTTTTTCTAACACTAGCTGGTCCATTCGGATGGATATAGAGATCAACAAGAAAGGCATCACTCTCTTCGCCCTCACCACAGCCAACGAAGCTCATCACGATACAAACCAAAACCAATAGAGAAAACTTTCTACCTGATATCCACATACCTCTATTTTAGAATGATTCCGCGAAGATGGCAGTGATTTGTCCGAACTCATTTCAATATGAGACGATAGTCGGTGATACCGCGCCCTCTCCGCTTAATTTTTTAGGAATCGGCAAAGGCCCTCCAGCCTTTGGTCTGCAGAAGCAAGAACTAAGATCAGCAATCGAGGAACTCGGCTGATTCCATCAACCCAAGCAAATAAGTCACACTTATTAATATGGATGCATTTAAATAATTTTACTAATGACATGGAATGCTGGATTTTCTTTCCAACGCAAAATCCAATTTTAGGGGGAGAAAATGAAACAACTACTTTTTATCGCTACACTTATATTTAATATGAATTTGGCCATCGCACAAGACGTTGCACCGACGCCCATATATGGAGCCAACTTTTCAGAGTTCGAGGTTCAACACGAATTTATTGAGAACACCATCGCTGGCAGTGTTCGCATTGATCTGGTTAAGCAGGAGATTGAGATCTCACTTCAACAACGCCGTCAGTGCCCCACAGGCATGAATTGCATTGCTCTTGCGCCCGCTCCCACCCAAATCAAACTTCCGATCGTTGATATCTATGATGACTGGTGCGGATCCACCACATACCTAGCCGAAATCGACAACACACCCATCGACGGAATGTACGAAGCGATCGAAGTCCGGGACTACTCAACTTTGACTTGCAGGATATTAATGCCCTACATGACTGTGGCCAATTACACCACTCGCAACCCCTGGACAAACGAGTCAGTGGTCTCAAGCTTTCGTGGCAATGAATTGAGAATTTTACCCCAATACGAGCAATAAGACATCTTTACTTTTCCCAACAAAAACGCGGTTCACATCCGCGTTTTTTTAGACTTAAGGCATAAACAAACCCAATGGGCTTGGTACATTCTTTAAATTTTACTACCGTTAAATGATTTCAAAACGATAGAGAGGGTTTTATGGACAAGTTTTTTATATTCCTATGGATTACGATTTTGGGCACAATGGCTCGTGGACAAATGGAAGAACGTCTGGACACTCCAACCTTTTCCAGCCCCACACACGAGTTCACTCTACTGGGCGACTCACCTTTGCTACAAGTCTTCGACTTTCCAGATGATGTTCCGATCCTCGAAACCGGCTGCATCTTAACACCCGACAGTCTTTCAAAATTACCAACTGACTCCAACCAAGAGGTCTATTTTGGAGGTTGTCGCAATAAAGAGTACTGTGAACAACTGGGACTCTCGGGCTCAAAAAAATGGGTTTGCAGTTCCGCTGGTGCCGGCCAAACCTCTAAATGCTTCCAATGCAAATAATTATGTATTAATATTTTTCAATATGATTGAGGATCTCTTGCTTTACGGACTCTCGGTTGTGTTCCAAAACAAAATGACCGGTCTCACCTGCGTAAGGCATCTTGATCACTCGATAGTCCGCTTCAACAATTGACTCTTGTTCAGCCAATGTTTCAGAGGTCACCCACTGCTCCTCTTCTCCATAAATAAAAAGAGTCGGCGTTTCAATTGAACGATCAAAAACCTCTCTCAAACCTTTATAAGAGGATCGAATCTCTCGGTAAAAATTGATTGTTGAGCGCAGTGCCCCAGGTTCAGTGAAGATTTGTTGATACTCCTCTTTTTCAGCGGAGTTCATAGCTTTATATTGCCCTCGCAGCAATTTAAAAGATTTTCCTCTTAGAACACCTTCTGGAATCGGACTAGGCAAGTAAAACAACATGAGATAAGGAGGCGGACTGAATCGAATCGTTTGTTCAAGAGTTGCGGGATGAGAGACTGACAAGCATGAGAGTGAACGAATAGAGCTGGGCGCTGCCGCAGAAACACCCCATCCCACGACACAGCCTACATCATGACCAACTACATGAAAACGTTCCATCTTGGTGGCTTTTGCTACTGCAAAAACATCACTAACAAAATAGGATGTACGATACTTGATTCGTTTTTGTGGCCGCGCACCAGGACTGTATCCCCTTTGATCGTAGGCCACCACCCGGTATCCCTTTGCTGCTGCCGACTTTGCTAGGTTGTCCCACATAATTGAACTGCTTGGAAAACCATGAAGAAGAATAAGTCCTGGCCCTTTGTTATTCATGCCATAGACACGGGCACGGAACAAAAATCCATTGGCAGGAATACGCACCAACCCTTGGTTCATTCCATTTTTAAATATCGGTAGTTGCTGGGTCGCAATTGAGTGGGAAAACTGCGAATTTATGGACCAGGCCTCTGCCCACGCCACCGACGGTGCATGCCAGAAAATGATCAGCAATAAAAGTTGTGCCTTTCGCATAGTTTCCTCCCTCATCTTTCGGGAGCCTCAAAAGACCAAAAAACATTACAAAAAGCCAACGCTTTAAGCAAAACTATTTAAAATAGAGTTTTTTATATATAAACAAAGTAACTCTTTCAAATTTCGGGAATTAAATGACCAAAAAAAAATGGGTCAGAAAATGAGCGCGAGTGCTAGTGAGCCAATCAACAGAATCGTATTCAACCTTGGGGAATGAAATGACCACTGGAACGGGTCAGAAAATAAACGAGAGCGCTAGCGAGCCAACCAACAGAATCATTTTCAATGTTGGGGAATGAAATGACCACTGGAACGGGTCAGAAAATGATGGTGGAGGTAACAGGGATCGAACCTGCGACCTTCTGAATGCAAATCAGATGCTCTCCCAACTGAGCTATACCCCCACACGGGTAAAGAAGCCTTATCTCGGAAAATTGGGAGAGGGTCAATATTTTAGGCGCTTGTGCGTAAAATTTGGGTAGGAATTCGGCAAAAAAGAGCTCTTTCTTCGGCTAAATTGAAGCCGACTGACTCTCCGCCGCATACAACAGAGTCATAAACCTTGCGAAGAACTTCCAACTCCTCGCTGCTGTTGTCCTCATGGCAAAGACTCTCTTGGATGGCGTCAAATATATTCATGATATCCGGAGTGGTCACCACTTTGGGGAGCTTCTCCATGTCTAACCCATACATTGTTAGAGGGCGAAACCCCACCAACTTACTGGTTAAAAGGATCTTTTTGCCAGAGACAAAATTCACTTGTAAGAACTCTTGGCCTTCTTCGTCTGTACGGCTCAATACCTCTTCCACATCAAACTTATTGACTGTGATTTGGCGCTGATCCACTTTTTGCTCAATGACAAAGTAGTCAGACAGCTCGCTATCCACAAAGTTCAACGCGTCTGATCCGTCGACATATTTAAATATCTGTTCTAAAAATTTATCGCTACTACCAAGTGTGTCTGAGTTGTTCAAGTGTCCTCCAACGTTTCCTTCATCAGCTACAAACCTATCGACCAAGCGGTCTGTGAACTTTACAAAAAACTTTGCAAAATCAATAAGTTCTCAATTTGATCCCTCTGTGTCTCAATAGAAAGCAAGGCGCATAGAAAATTGTCGAAGAATTGGGGAAATCCTCTAAATCATTGACAAACCCTTGATCCAGAGGCTTGACTTTAGTGGTGCCAATCCCATACTTGTTTTAACGCCCATGATGGCGTTCTCTGGAGTGAATATATGATTGTGATTCGATGGCAGGCCCCTCTTCGGCCGACAAAGGAACAAGCGCTGATGATCTTCAGGGCCGAGGATTTACTCCCCCGCGAGGAAGTTCTCACTCATGAAGAGATCTACCCAGAGCACAAACATCCTCTGGATGAAATCCGTATGGTTTTGGACGGTGAGCTTTCCATGAACATTAATGGAAACCAGTTGCTTCTGAGAGCTGGGGATAAGATCGTGGTGCCTTCAAACACCAAACACTCGCAGAAAGTCCTGGGCGAGCGACCCTGTTTGTGCATAGTCGCTAATAAGCCTTTTTAGGATTTCTCACCTTTGACCCAAGCCAAAGACTCTTTGATGCGTTTTTCGAAGCCGCGGTCGGCAGGTTCGTAAAAGTGTCGGTCTTTTAATTTTTCGGGAAAATAATCTTGCGGGAGCCACCCGGTGGCACCCTCGTGACTGTATTTATAGCCTTCTCCGTAGCCCATCTGCTTCATCAGTTTAGTTTTACTAGAGCGAAAGGCTTTCGGTACCGGCAAGGGTCCTGTATTCCTGACCACTTCTTGCGCTTTGTTGATGGCCTGGTAGCTGCGGTTGGATTTGGGGGCCGACGCTAGGTACGTCACGGCTTGAGCCAAGTTGATGCGCCCCTC
>CBDUOS010000072.1:0-16675 GCA_965368905.1 uncultured Bdellovibrionales bacterium
CAACCGTCGCCGTACTCGGTGAGATGTAATCCGGGGTGTCGGTAGCGACAATGATCAAATCCAATTCGGTGGCTTTGATGTTGGACATACTCATGGCCTTTTCAGCAGCCGGAACAATCAGGTCGGAGGTGGCTTGTCCCTCTTCCATAAAAAAACGTTGTTTGATGTTGCGTCTTTCCTGCAGAAAAGTGTCGATATCTTTACCGTACAAGTCATTAAAGTATTGATTGGTTACTAAACGTTTCGGCGCGAAATGCCCGACCCCAGTGATTGTCCCCAGATTGGTTGTCATGAATGTCCCCCTCGAATCAACAAGGGGCGCTTATATAAGAATGGCTAAAGTTTGACAATTTCCTAAAAGACAAATAACTCTTTTGCGCTTACACAGGGGAGTCGAGATGACCGTAAAATATGATTTTTCAAATAAAAAGGTGGTTGTAACCGGTGGTGCCCAAGGCATAGGCTTCGCTATCACCAAGTGTTACTTGCAGTCGGGTGCCAAGGTGGCAATCTGGGATTACAACGAAGAAACACTTAAAGTGGCGGAATCAGAGCTTTCACAATTCTCGTCTCAACTCAGCACTCACAAAGTTGATGTAACAGACTCTGAAAGTTGTACGATGGCTGCCAAAGAAACAGGCGCGATCGACGTACTGGTAAACAATGCGGGAATCACCCGTGACAAAAGCTTCGGCAAGATGACGCATGACGACTTCAAGGCGGTCATCGATACCAATTTGACCGGTCTATTCAATGTAACCAAATCTTTCTTGGATCAAAAACTGTTCAATGAAAGTTCAAGCAACAAACGGATCATTAATATGTCCAGTGTGGTCGCCTTGTACGGAAACTTTGGACAAACCAACTATGTCGCCGCAAAGGCCGGAGTGATCGGTTTAACTAAGACTTGGGCGCGGGAGCTAGGGCGCAAGGGTTTTACCACCAATGCAATTGCACCTGGATTTATTGAAACCAAGATGACGGCAAAAATGCCAGCCGAAGTGTTAAAGGCGATGACAGAAAAAGTGCCAGTGCAACGGATGGGACAGGTCGACGACATTGCCAATGCCTGTTTGTTTCTTTCTTCAGACCAGGCGTCTTATATTAACGGGACTGTCCTCAGCGTTGATGGCGGCGTGACGATTTAATAACGGAGGCTCCATGAAGTTCAATAGCAATGGTTACGAGATTGGTTATGAAAAAATGACTCCCGGTGGGGGTGAAAACGTATTTTTCATTCACGGCAATTTGGCGAGCAAAGAGTGGTGGTACCCTGGGATGGAGTTAATGAAAAGTCATGGTTCCTCGGGCACTGCCATCGCGGCCGATTGGCGAGGTTATGGGGAATCAACCGGATTGACCGATGTTTCTGAAATCAATTTCACCACCTTCGCGAAAGACTTTGTGGCTCTGATCGAATCGGAAGGCTTAACCGACGTGAATATTGTGGGTCACTCCACCGGCGGTCTGATTGCCATGCTGGCTGTCCTCGAGAAACCAGAGCTATTTAAAAGTCTTATTCTTTTAGACAGTGTGGGAGCCACCGGATTGGAACTGGAATTGCCAAAAGATCAGGTTTTGGCTCACTTTAAAACCATGTCAGAGAACCGTGATTACGCCTTGGCGACTTTGGCCGCGACCATCAAAGACTGCGACGCTCAATCGACGACCTTTCAAAAATTGTTCGACATCACTTGGCGTTGCGACAAAGTTATGTATCAAGGAGTGATTGACGTATTGAGCGACCAAATCGATATTCGCGACCGTATGTCTGAAATCACTTTGCCAACTTTGATTCTGCACGGTGACGCCGACGTCGTCTTGCCCATGGAAATGGCCAAAGCCACCGACGCCTTACTCCCAAACTCCACTCTTAAGGTGGTTCTGGGGCAAGGGCATTCTATGAATATGGAAAACCCTGAGAAAATGGTAGAGGAATTCACTGGTTTTTGGGAAAGCCTCGATTCGTAATTGCAACGTGTTCCGTAGAGCTTTTTTTGAGTAGAGCATAGAACAAATATAAAAAAAGATGAATAATTTCAGGCTGAGCTGTTTTATTGGCTCGATTTGAGGCAGGTCCGTATTGCATCAGACTCAATCGAAGTGCTAACATATTTAGTATGAAACCTAATCTAAGAAAATTTGTAAAACGATGTCTTTTAGAAAAAAAAGGATATTCATTGATGGAGTTGATGGTTGTCGCTGCCATCATAGCGATTCTTTCTCTTATTGCTATTCCCCAGTATCGCATTTACCAAGCCAAGGCTCTGCGGGTAGAAGGGATGAACTTATTGACAGGCTACATGCCAGCGGCTCAAGCCGCACGGGCTGAGTTTGGGTATTACCCAGGAAACATGGTCGAAACGGATTACAAGATTGTCGGAACCGTGGGGTATCGCTTCCGCACCAATGATAATGCCGGAAGAACAGCCCCCATAGCTCATACTGATCCCCAGTGCATTCGAACAGCCCATTGGACTGTAGAAGGGACTTGCAATTGTGGTGGCCTCTGCGCTGGTTGGCGCCAGTTTGAAGAAAAGCTGCCAACGGGAGTTATCGGCAGTATAATTGGTCCTTTTACAGTGTCGACCGTATGTAACGGTATTGCCAACCTTCATGTTTCTGACAATTCTTTCTCGGTTCGAACAGGTGGGATCATCAATCTGACCGCAGCCTCAGCCGACCGTTTGGGTATGGATGAAAGAAAACAAATCGTTGTTTGCGAGAACGGAATTCATTAACTTTCTGGTCGATTCGGACGCGATCATTTATCGGCTTCATCATTTAGATCTGCTTTCTAATAAGTAGAAACAAGCATGGAAATAAAAAAAGGCTCCTTTTGGAGCCTTTTTAGGTTTATGTATTTGAAAAAATTCTTATTGCTTTAAAGTGATGTACTTGATTCCTTTATTGTCTTGGGTTTTTGAATTCAAACGTTTCATCACGTCTTTACCAAGTAAGAATGCACAGTTATCACAAGCAATGGCTTTTACATTTTTTAGAGTAAAAGGACCCACATTCAATTCAGATAGAATGACTTGGTTTCCTTTCAAATAACGTCCATTGGTGGCCATCACTTCTTTTTCACCAAGGTCTTTGTAGTCGACGCCGAACTGACTCAACTGGCTTTTGTCCAAAGTCAAAAACTCAGACTCAGGGTCAACAAGAAACAATTTGGTCTCACCACCAAACTTAACGGGGGCGTGAAGATATTTATTGATTCCAGAAATCTTCATCTCTTTGATATCGTACTCGTTGGTGTACTTGTTATAAAGCTCAGTGACTTCGTTACGTAGCTTTGCCCACTGGCGAAGAGTCTCTTTTGGAAAAACGGTATTATAGTGACCAATCACTGAAAGCGCTTCGACATAGTTTTCGCTTTTGACTAAGTGACTAACTAAATCATTGGCGGCTTTAAAGTTTTTCGCATCCGTTTGTAAAGACTTGTAAAACCACTCAGTGGCGTCATCGACATAATCTTTGTTCGATAGCGCGATGGCATAATGCTGTTTCTGAGTCGAGTCACCATCTTCGTGACTGAAAAAGTTTTGGAAAGTTAAGATCGCTCGATCATAGTCTTTCACTTTGACTAGTTCAACACCAAGGGCTCCGGCCACATCGTAAGCTTTGGGAGCTTTGGCGAGTGCTTTTGTGTAGGCCTTAGCGGCGCACTTGTGATTGCCGGCTTCGGTACAAACGAAGGCCATACGAGCTTCATCATGGGCGTTCGTCATTTTTAAGAATGACATAGACTTATAATAAGCGCGCTCAGGAAAATGTTTTCCCCACTTCTTCGCTTCGATGCCAAGGGCAACAATTCCGATGACAGCGATCACGCCTAATATCTTTTTAATATGATAGTTTTTCTTTGGTGGTCCAAAGTGAGACTTGTCGCCGCTCCACCCGCAGGTACAAACTACAACGTTACCTAGCATGCGTTCCATGCTAATTTGCGTTCCACATCTTGGACATGAATGATTTGAATACATAAACCCTACTCCTTATCTCTATCCTCTAATCAACAATATATAGAGCAATATCGCTGCCACTTATGGACCATCGGCGGGTTCCTCTGAACTGTAAAGAAAAGGGGACAGACATTCTTTTGAGGGCTTACCGGTTCGTTTTGACTGTTCAATGATTATAAATTGTTCAAAACAATTGACAATTTTCGTCTCTCAAATTGATACAAAAGGTGCCAGGCCCTATTCCTTCACACACCGCATGATTATAAGGTGCCAGGCCCTATTCCTTCACACGGCGTGTGAAGGACTAGGGCCTGGCACCTTTTGAGTTTTTGGTGGAAGGGGGACCAGTTGTTGTTGGTGTCGATGGCAGCCCAGATGGACTCGATTTCGTCGATGAGGAGGGTTTCTAGGTCTTCTCGCTTTCTTTCTGGTGCGTTTGGGTTTCTTTGCATTCGACCCAGTTGAACTTCGATCTCTTCAAGAAGAGGGTGTTTGTAGTACTCGGGGGCGTAGTCTTGTAGAGGGCAGTTCAAATCTTGATGCCAACAGTAGAGGTGGTGAAAGAAGGCTTCGTAAGGGGCTTTCGATTTTTCTAAAAATTGCAGACATTGGTAGAAAAGGTTTTGCACCTCTTGTTTTGAGCTGTCTTCTAGCAGCCCGAGCTTGCGAGCAAAGAGTTGTAGGGTGGCTCGGTTAAATTCTTCTTTGAAGGTGGCGAAGCCTTTTGCAAAAAAACTATTATCAAAGTTAAGAAGGTTCAATGCCTCTTGCAATCTTTCGAGGTTCCAAGCCACCATTGTGGGTTGATTGCCGTAGGCATACAGCCCCTGATGGTCAAAATAGGCGGCTGTGAACTTGGTGTCGTAGTGAGGGAGAAAGCGGTAAGGTCCGTAGTCAAAACTTTCTCCGGTGATATTGATGTTGTCGGTATTCATAACACCGTGAACAAAGCCATGGATCATCCACTGAGCTGTGGTTTGGGCCACCCGGCGGCAGACTTCATCAAAAAAGTTCTCCTTTGCGACTCCTGGAAAGAGATGCTCCAGGCAATACTGTAAAAGATTTTCCATTTTTTTAGATTCTTTTGCGTGAGCCAACCTTTGAAAGCTACCGATCCGTACATGGGAATGAGATAAACGAACCAATACTGCCGAGCGAGTCGGCGAGGGCTCATCGTGTCGTACCAGATCTTCTCCGGTTTCGATCACGCTGAAAGTTTTCGAAGTGTTCACGCCACGAGATTGCAGAAAAGCTGTCGCTAATGCTTCGCGAACGGCTCCTTTCAGAGTGAGGCGTCCGTCTCCACGGCGTGAATAGGGGGTCTGCCCAGATCCCTTAGTTCCCAGGTCCAAAAGTCTTCCGGTCTCTGGCTCAATCACCTGAGCGTATAAAAAACCTCGTCCATCTCCCAACTCAGGGTTGTAATGGGTGAACTGATGCCCGTGATAACGCAATGCTAGCGGGTGCGGCAGGTTTTCAGCAAGAGGTTCAAACTTCGAAAAATGTTGAATCCACTGTTGGTCTGTAAGTGTGTCAAGGCCGAGCTTAGCTGCTTCCACTTGATTGCGGAAGCGTAGGATTTGTTGTGGGAACTGGGCCGGTTCCACAGGGTCACTAAAACCTTCACCAAGACTGAGCCAGGCCTGCGAGGCCTTGTAGTTTTTACCGATCATGCTGAGGTTGTAAAGGGAGCTCGCTCGGAGAGCAAGTCTTAGCTCTATTTTTCGCGAGTTTTTAGCAAAAAGCTCTTACTATAAAAGCCAAATGAAATTATAGTATTAGCTAAGAGAAAGAGAGAAAGCATGGCCTTGAAAGTATACAATTCGCAAACGCAGAAAAAGGAAGATTTTAAGCCTTTGAATCCGGGTGAAGTGAAAATGTATTGTTGTGGTCCGACGGTCTATGATTTTCTGCATGTCGGGAACTTTCGCGGCGCTGTGTTTTACAATTTTCTGCGGAATTGGCTAGAGAAGAGCGGTTACAAAGTCGACTACGCCTACAACTTCACAGATGTTGATGATAAAATCCTCAATCGCGCCAAAGAAGAAGGTGTGACAGCCAAAGAAATTGCCGAGCGCTATATCGAAGAGTTCTGGGTCGACTTTAAAGCTTTGCATCTGTCGCCTCACACCCACAACCCTCGTGTGACTGAGCATATGCAGGATATCATCAGTTTGATTCAAGGGATCATTGATAACGGCCGTGGCTACGAAGTCGAAGGCGAAGTATTTTACTCAATCGAAAATTTTCCGGAGTATGGAAAACTGAGTCACCGCAAGCCCGAAGATATGCAGTCGGGTGCCCGTATCGAAGTCGATCCAAAAAAACGCAACCCGCTGGATTTCACGTTGTGGAAGCCGGCGAAAAAAGGAGAGCAGTCTTGGGATTCGCCTTGGGGAAAGGGACGTCCAGGGTGGCATATTGAGTGCTCGGCGATGACACGAGCCTTGCTCGGTGAGCAAATTGATATACATGGTGGCGGAATGGATTTGATTTTTCCGCATCATGAAAATGAAATTGCTCAAAGTGAAGGGGCTTCGAACAAGCCCTACGTCAAATACTGGCTGCACAACAACATGTTCACCTTCAGTGGTGCTAAGATGTCGAAGAGTCTTGGAAACATTCGCACCATGCGAAGCTTTCTTAAAAAATACAACGGCGAGATTTTTAAATACTTGGTTCTGTCGGTCCATTACCGTTCGGAGGCCGATTTTTCAGATGCGACGATCACCAATTCGGTGGCGGCACTGGCTCGGATTTATTCGGCTCTTAACAAAGCCAATCAGTATGGTAACGGCGACACTCAATTAAAAACACCGGAAACTGAAAAAATGCGCGAGCAGATCGAGAAGGCTAATCAAGAGATTCTCGATTTCTTGAATGACGACTTTGCCACTCCACAGGCTATGGCCCAACTTTTCGATACCGTTCGACTGTATAATCAATTGGTGCCGGTCGGAGCGAAAAAGAAGGGGCCAGCGGCGACGATCTCTCAAATGTTTTTAAATTTTGTTTTACATTTTGGCGAACCGATGGCTTTGTTCCAAGAGAAACCTGAAGAATTTCTGAGAACGTTGGATGATATGCTTTTGCAAGAGAAAAATCTGAGTCGTGATAAAATCAACGCTATGGTAGAAAAAAGGATTCAAGCTCGTAAAGACAAAAACTTCGAGGAGTCGGATCGCTTAAGAGATGAGTTAAATGCACTAGGTATTGAACTGCGCGATACCGCCGAAGGAACGGCATGGGAAGTGCGGAAGGGGCAATGATCTTTAAGCGACCCAGAAAAATGACCAACCCTTTTCGAATTGAAGTTACCAAAGTTGGCTTGCGGCGTAGTTTTTTTAAAGACCTCTATCATATTGTACTTGCTGCCTCATGGTTTGAATTTTTCCTTGTCAATACAACGCTCTACTTGATGTTAAACTTGTTTTTTGCTGGTCTTTACTTGGTGGGTGGAGAAAATATCGTGAATGCTGATCCGGGGTCGTATTGGGATGCCTTTGTTTTCAGTTTTCAAACTAGTACTACAATTGGCTATGGTCATCTTCTTCCGGCAAACACCTATGCAGATGCAATTGTTGTGTTGGATACCCTGTCGGGAATCATTTTTGTCGCTATCACCACGGGGTTGGCCTTTGCTAAATTTTCAAAACCGACAGCCCGTGTGCTGTTTACCAGCCGCTGTGTGATTCATAAATATGAGGGACATAAAACTCTCTTTTTCCGGGTGGCAAATGCCCGAGACAGTCATATTGCTGGTGCTAGTATTGAAGCCTCCATTGTACTGGCGGAAGAATCTCCGGAAGGGTTGACGATGCAGAGGATACGGGACTTAAAATTGGTGCGGTCTAAGTCTCCTGTTTTTTCTCTCAGTTGGACAGTTATGCATATCATCGACGAGTCTAGCCCCTTGTTGCAACTAACCTGGGAAGACCTTGTTGAGAAGAATGTCCGAATTGTGGTGTCTCTGACTGGGATTGATGACTGGACCGCCCAGTTGGTCCACTCCAATCAGATCTATAAATACGACGAAATTCTTTATAACAAGAGATTCGCTGATATTTTGAGCGATAACGAAGATGGCTCAGTAACCATGAACTATGGTCAATTCAACGAAGTGATTCCTTTTGAAGACCGTTCCCATTAGCCTTTGATCATTTTGAGAATATATTTACGCGACTTTTCCAGAAATCTGCCGTTATAGCTATATATGTTGTTATGACAGATAAGGAGTTTGATATGAGAATCGTAATTCAGTTTTTAGTGACCCTATGTTTTGCCATCCCCAGTTTTTTTGGTTCTGTAGCTTTTGCAGACGCCGAAGCTCGACAAGCCAATCGGAAAGAGCGTCGTGATCAACGCCAAGACCGACGTGCCGAGCGACGAGACACAATTAAAGAAAACAGATCAGAGCGACGAGACAAAATTAAAGAAAACAGATCAGAGCGTAGAGCCAACCTGAAAGATAGACGCAACGACAACAAGGAAGCGAAACAGGAAAAGCGTCAGGACCGTCGTGAGGCTCGTAAAGACCGTCTGGGTGAGCGTCGTGAGGCTACTAAAGACCGTCGTAGCGAGCGCCGTAGCAATCGTAAAGAACGCCGCAGTAGTCGTCGTAAATAGTTGCTTCGACTTGAGACAGTTTTTAAAGAATTTTTGATTTAAGCCGAAGGTTTATCATATCCCAGGAGAAATGATGGCCTTCAAAGTTCAATTGCATGGTGTGCGCGGATCGATGCCAGCCGCTCTTAGCCCTTGCGAAGTGAATAAGAGAATCGAAGAGGCTTTAAAAGCGTTTCTTGTCTCTGGTGGTCGCAATATCGAGCAGGTAACGGAATTCATGAGAACCTACCCACAGCATATGGCTGGTGGATTTGGTGGTCACACCACCTGTGTCGAAGTCTTTGACGATGATGAGAATTCCCTTATTATTGATTGTGGTACAGGTTTACAAAAACATGTGAACCAATTGATGGCAGGTCCCTGTGGAAGGGGAGAGGGTGAAGTTCATATTCTCTTGACTCATTTTCATTGGGATCGCTTGCAAGGTTTAGCCTTTTTTCAGCCTCTTTTTGTAAAGCGTAACAATATCCACTTCTATGCTGTTCAACCGAATCTTAAAGACTGTTTAAAAACGGTGTTTAAGAAACCTCATTTTCCAATTCCCTACGAAGCCTTAGAAGCAAAGGTTTTACTGCATCGTTTGGTTCCTCGAAAAAAGGTTTTGATTAAAGACTTTCGTGTCACCCCGTATCGGCTAGATCATCCCGACGAGTGTTGGGGGTACAAAGTAGAAAAAGATGGTCTGTCCTATTCTCACTGTGTGGATACGGAGTTGATTCGTATGACCGATCAGGATTTGGGGAAAGACCTCGACCTCTATAAAGATGCCGACTTGATGCTCTTTGATGCGCAGTATTCGGTAAAAGAGGCTTCTGATAAGCTGAACTGGGGTCATGCGGCGGCTCACTTTGGCATCGACATGGCACTCAAGCAGAGAGTGAAACAGATTGTGTTCGTCAATCATGACCCATCGGCTTCGGACCAGGTGTTGCGAAACCTTTCTGTGGAGATCGAAAAGTACTATTCTCGTTTGGTGGGGCAATTAAAAAATCATAACGTGCCTTTCCATTCCTTGGCATGGGAGTTCGCCCAAGAGGATACTGTCTTTGAGGTCGGGCAATAATGAATTCAAAAATACAAGCATTCAAGGCCAAAATTTTTTCAAATAATGAAAATAAAAAATTAGTCGTGTTTTCAGGTGCGATCAATGAAGAGGCCAGTCTTCCCAATCTGAGCGATTTCAAAGACTCGCCTCTCTTCATAGATTTAGAAGGGGTCAATTTTATCAATTCCTTGGGTATTCGAAAATGGATGCGATGGTTGGATAGTATAGAAGGCTTCGAGATCGCGTTTTTACGGGTGCCTCCCGTTTTTATCGACCAGGTCAATATTGTCGCTGGGTTCTTGCCTGAGGGTGGAAAAGTGCTGTCTTTTTTCGTTCCTTATGTGTGTGAGAAGTGCGATAGCGAATCGCTGCAACTTTACAGTGAGGGGCGCGAGTTTACCAATAATAAAGGAGCTATGGAAGCCGTACAGGTATTTTGCGACGACTGCAAAAGCGGTATGGACCTGAGCCCGGTGGCCGATCGATATTTCAAATTTTTGGGAATCGAACTGACTCGATAGTGTTTACTTTAGACCATCTTCGCAGGCGATAATCTGCTTTGTTTCATCCATACCGTAACGATCGATATGCATGGTTGTTGTGCTGATAACGGCCGCCACTCTAACAGAAAAGGTGTTATCAGTGGCCCCGGCAACGGCCAAGGGTGGGCAGTTTAGTAACACCGTCTGTGGACCGATGCGACTGCCAATGATCCCTGCCGGATTTTCCGTCCAATGTCTTTCATACTTATTGCAACCCGTACCGTCACAATCGCAATCTGACCATGTGGCAATACAGCCGGGGTCATTGTCCAAGGGTTGAATAGCTGAAGGGTCCACAATGGCCGCGTTACTGTTTGGGTTGTCTTCAATTCGGACTCGATAGTTGAGCGGACCATGGGGAGAAAAACGGGTTCCCACAAAGTTGCCAGGATAAATTCCAAATTCAGAGCGGGAGCTTTGGGCTTGTGCATAGTAGGCGCTCATCAGAGCGAAGCCTTCTTTCTGTATGGCTTTGGATTTGTACATGCGAAAGCTGGGGCCAGCCAGCAGAGCCAATATGGTCATGATTACCATGACGATGACCAATTCTATGAGTGTAAATCCTTTTTGATTCAAGCCAACCTCAGTCGATACGTTGTTTACTGAAGACAATCGGCTGAAATATAAACAGCCCCTGATTTCTTATAGGCTTTGAGCCAATTTTCATCATGTCCATCAATCCACAATTTTCTTCCGGCGGGAATGGAACCAGCCTCGGCACTTAAAGAACGAGGCTCTTTGTACATCGTGCATTTTTCTTCAAACTTGTACATTCCAGGTTTGAACGGTGTTTTGGCAGAGGGCTTTCGAACACCTTCGGCAATTTCTTCGGCCACTTGCTCGGCCTCTTCTAATTTCTCTTCTACAGCGGCCAAAGCCTCCTCTTGCTCGGCTGTCTCTTCAGCGACGGGCGGTTTTGGGATGGCTTCTACTGATACCGGCTCAGGCATTGGCTGACCCGGGTCGGGCATACTGGCCTGTTCGAATTCAGGTGAAGCGTTTTCCGTAGCGCTGATCTCTTCGGCGGGCTGTTCGGCCGGTTGCCCTGCTTTGTCTTGGTAAATTTCACGAACAGGATCTTCTTCAACGATGATCTCGGGATGCTCTGCCATTTCGGCCAAAGGTTTTTCTTCAGTAAGGGGATCTTCTTGCGCAACCACCTCGGGCTCTTGCATCAGGTCGTCTGGGTTTTCTTCTTCATCCCCAGCTTGCAGGAATTCACGTTTAATATCTTCGGTGCTTTGCTCCTCGAGAGGATCTGCTGACTCTTCTGTTTCAGAAGCAATGTCTCGGTCAACATCGTGTCCCTTCATGTACTCTGGCATGGGTGGAGGGGGAATGTCCTTCTCGTCCATGGAGTAAGCTCCGGGCGCTAGTAAAAGCAATGATAAAAAGAGAACCTTTAACATGTTCATACAAATCTCCATTCTATACAGATCCTATCGGCGCATATATAGATAGCATTGAGTCCATCGAGAAAGAACAGGACTACTGCCCAGGTCATTTAGCCTTCTCTAGACTTAAGGTGGTTCTCAATCCACTTTAAAACGATTTTTGATGCTCCAGCTTTCTGTTTGATAGCCAGCTGCAAATTGAACTGGTGGTCTTTACTCCATGAGCTGTGCAAAGCGGTGAACCGGCGAATCAGTTCGTCTGAACTTCTGACCACTTGAACGGGGGTCATATCGTTGACTTGTTGATTTTTGAAAATCGTGGCTTCGCGATTGTTTTCATGGTTGGGGCCGATAAAAACCAAAAGTCCCTGAGCCAACGGTTCCATCACACTGTGTACACTACGATTCACTGAGCCGCCAATAAACGCAAACTGTCCCCACTTGTAAAGGTCAGCCAATATTCCCACTTGATCGATAATCAGAACCGCATCGGGGTCCCAAGATGAGGTCTCGGAATAAAGTTGGTGCTTGAGACCTCGTTTTTGTAAATCCCCCTGGATTAACTTTAAGTGTTCTGGTGTTGGCTCATGGGGGGCGATGACAAAGCTGACAGTTCTTCCCACTTCTTTAATTAAATCCCAAAGCCAGAGCTCATCGGCGATCCAAGTTGAGCCGGCAACAAAGATGGGGCGATTGAAGTTGTTCAAAGGTTTTAAAGATTTTCCATGTTGCAGTCGAAACAGGCATTGGTCGTAACGGGTATCACCTGCGGAGTGGATGTTTGCAAAGCCTTTGAGTTTTTTGGCCAACAGTTCGCGGTCTTCTTCGGTCACGCAAAAAATATCATTCAGTTTTCGCATCATCGAAAAACCAAAAATAGAAAACAGACCCATTTTACTTTTGTTCACCGTTTTAGAAAAAAGAAGCCGAGGGATGTTTTGCTTTTTTGCAGTATGGATCATCATCGGCCATAAATCAGTACGAGCAATTAAAAGGGCTTTCGGTTTGTGATGATCAAGAAACTGACGCCAATGCCAAGAGGTATCCCACGGCGTCGGGCAGGCAAAATCCACTAGCGGGTCGGAGGCCGCAGCCTTCGCCACCGAGGGTGAAAAAAATGTGACAATAACTTTACTTTTGGGGTGCGCGTTTTTTAGTTCTCGAATGACGGGTTTGGCATATTCGAATTCGCCTGAAGAGCAATGGAACCAAAAGGCTTGGCTATTGGCAGGGAACTGCAACCAAGGGAGCCCCTGTGATGAAGCCTTTCGCATCTGACGGCCCTGTTTGATTTTGCAATTAAACATCCCCAGAATAGGGAGCAGAGTCCGAACTAAAAAATAGAATAGGGAGTAAATCCACAGCCAAGGCATTACAGAGAATTAAACCCTGAATGAATTCTTGTCGAGGGAAAAGCCTTAAATAGCGCTTCCAGAAAAAATGAGCAGAGAGAGGCCAATCCAAGCCGTGCTCGCAATAAATGCTGCTGAAAGACTATCAAAGGAAACGAGCATGACTAATGAAAATAGTAGCGATACTGTAAGCATATTAAAGTCTCCTTTTAGCTATTAAGAGAGCAAGAAAAAGGCCAAAAAATTGGTACGAAACCCCGTTTTATTGCATGTCAGATGCAAATTAAATGGGGCTGCGAAGCTTTACAAAAAATGTCATAGATTTGGGTGATTATGGGTTCATTTTTTCAAAGAGTTCTAAAAGAGCAAAAATACAAGAAAACCTACCTCTGTGTGGGGCTTGATCCGCACTTGGATCGGCTCCCAGGCAAAATGAAGGGTGACCCACAGGCGGTTTTTCCTTTCTTGAAAAGTATCATCGATAACACTCACGAGTTTGCTTGTTGCTTCAAACCACAGGTGGCCTATTTTTCTGCTTATGGCTTGGAGAAGACATTGGTGGAGACTCTGCAATATCTGCAAGAGAACTATCCCGACTGCCCTGTGATATTGGATGCTAAAAGAAATGATATTGGCTCAACTGCTGAGATGTATTCGATAGAAGCTTTTAAGCGCTACGGTGCCGATGCGATCACGGTGAACCCCTATATGGGAGGCGACACTGTCGAGATTTTTTCGCAATACAAAGACAAGGGGGTTTTTGTTCTGTGCCGCACCTCTAATGAGGGGGCAAAAGAATTTCAGAACCTGACGGTCGGAGACGGCCAGCCCCTTTACACTTTTGTAGCGGACCGGGCTCTGAACGCGTGGAACAAAAATGAGAATATCGGGCTGGTGGTTGGGGCCACTGCGATCAATGAGCTTCGTAAAATCAGAGAGCGTTTTCCCGAAGCTTGGTTTCTTGTTCCTGGTGTGGGGGCTCAAGGCGGCGACTTGAAAGCAGTGCTTGAGTATGGTCGGCGCGTCGATGGTGAAGGAGGAATTATCGTGAATTCCGCCCGTGGCATCCTCTATGCCAGTGAGGGTGACGACTACGCTGAAAAGGCGAGAGAGGCCGCTATCGACCTCCAATCACAAATGGCTGGGTACTTCTAACCAGTCAGTTTTAGGGGATGCAGCATAAGTTAAGGCAAACTGAAGCACCTTGATTCTCAATTGATTTTCATATAAAACGGTCATATTGGTTTAATAGGCACAGACAATTAAAGGAGCCCTCTATGAAACGTCGTCAAAGTCTAAAGATTCTTTCTCTTCTTTCACTTTCTACGCTGATTCCTTCTTGGATTTTTGCTGCAGATAAAAAGAAGAAACCTGCACCTAAAAAAGGCGGAATGCCTTTGATTGATCCCAATGAGCCCTTGGCCAAAGCGATGCAGTACAAGCATGATGCTTCGAAAGTGGGACCCATGCGAACTGACAAAAAAGCCTTTTGTAATAACTGTTCCAAGTACAATGTTTGTGCTGCTGCCGACAAAGCTTGCAAGCCTTTAGCAGCTGACGCTTTGAAAAAAGCGGATTCAGCATCTTGCCAAATTTTTCCTGGAAAAGTTGTTAAAGGAAAAGGCTGGTGCCTTTCTTGGCAAGCCAAGTAATCAACTTAAAAAGGCCCTGAAGCTCAGGGCCTCCTAACATCCATAAAAAATAGTCGCAATCGACTTTGCGACGCTAATCTTTTTTAGATTTCGTGCAGCTGTATCTTACTGTAGCGGAGTAGTTCTCTGTGACATGATTAAGAGAAACCATATTTTGATTGGTCCAAGCATTCAAACGTAAAATCTTCTTGTTTGAAGTGGCAGAACATTTTCCGAACTCATCAGAACCTTTGATAGAATCCACCATATCTAGAGCAGCAGAGTAGGCAGCGGCTCCAGTTTCGTATGCACCAGGCACTTTTGCAGAACCTGAGATTTTTTCGCCAGCGTTTGCAATTCCGGTTATTGATAGTGCAGTTAAAACTGCCATTAATTTTTTCATATTTCCCTCCCAAGGATATTTAAACTTTGTCCTATCGGACTCCATTTGTTGAGACACCTATGTATTTTTCTAAGAGAGTAGAGTCAAAAAAATGGATGATCGAAAAAAAATCAAATCGTCTGAGAATGGAATGACGAGAAAATCAACAGTTAAAAAGGTGTGAAAGTCAGCCTACCTTGGTTAGGGTTGTTCCATGAAGGAAATGTTTTGTCTTGAGGTTTCGTCATCTTCTATTTTCAAATAGACACTTCGCACATTGCGAAAAAAAAAGGCTCGCGTTTTGCGAGCCCTCACCTTACAAAAATCCGTTTCATTTTGCATTCTTTAATAAGCCCAACAGGCTTCCTCTTGGTTTTCTACAAATTTTATGAAACCTTCCATAAAAGTTTGGTGGTTTCTTAGCTGAACTGTGTTCCAGCATCCTTCTCGACCGGTATCAACAAGGTTGCCTTCTCTTTGCGTCGAGATTGTTAACCCCTGGTTCCCCATGAATTGAACCAAACAGATGTTCATATTCACTTGAAACTCAATGTCATGCATTGGATCAATCAAATTCACTGGCAACGGCACATCAACTAGATTGCGAGAGCAACCTCCAAATCGCTTTATTTTGCTTTCTCGTCCGTTGACAAGGTATTCACCATCGACCAACTCGAGTTTGAAGTCGCGAGTGATGTTGGCATCCATCTCAAATGGTCTTTCAGGAACCACGCCATAGTAAGTGTAGTCATATTGCTTTTGTTCAATCGTCAATGCTTGGATCACTAAGTTGGAACAACCATTGGCCGCAACAAGGGCATCGACGAGGGTGTCGATCCGTTCTTCGAGGGTGGTGGCGGCCGCGTCTACGAATTGTGGGTGTTCGTAAACCAAGTGGGTTTTTTGTTCTTCGATCTTGTTTGGCGTTGACGCATTTTTAAACAGGCTGACGTATTTGTAGCCACGGTCCACAGCAACCGGAAGAGTCACTGGTACAGGTTTTAAGGGCGATGTCTCAACCAGCTCAATCAACGCCGCATAGTCTGAGGCTTTTATAGCCCCTTTCACTTTACATTCAGGGGTGTCGAGTAATCCGATAACAAGTCCTTCATCGTCCACGGTCATTTCGAAGTCGATGTTGTAGTTTGGATAGGGGCCGTACCAACCACCATCAAAAAACTTAATTTTTTTAATATCACCTGTGTAGGTGTCAGTGGTGGATTCTTTGCCTACGTCTTCTTTGTTGTCTTCATTGTTGTTGCTAAATGAAGTGCCAACGCCAGACTCAGCACATTGAATGATGCTTAAACTTAAAAGTGTTAGTAAAACTAGCCAATATCTCATTGTGTACTCCTTGTTAGGCATTAGCGCCCCTCTTTCTGAATTCAGAATCTCAAGAAAACAGGGGAGTCGCCTATCCACAAAAATGCAAAATTTGAAATATTTAAGTAATTTTAGAAAGTTAGCTAGCAGTTTTAAGGTTGAGCTTGATAGTACGGTGTATCGGAATCGTCGGGCATTTGATGGCAGCCACTCAAACATTGACGGCGGTGGTTGCGCCGAATATCACCATTCAAATGAGTGGAGCATAGATCCATTGCGGCTTTAAATTGCGCAATGTCTTGTAGAGACTCCACGCGATAGCGCCCGTCACCCATCAAAAGATAGATCATCATCACTTCCGCTTGATTGATTACAGTTTGTGGAATGGTGGGGTAGTCTTCGACCGAAGGTG
>CBDUOS010000073.1:0-16575 GCA_965368905.1 uncultured Bdellovibrionales bacterium
GTGTTTTTCTTTTTCTATTCACGACCACAGCCTGGAGCCAAGAGGAGTGGTCGGTCAGTCCTCATTTTGAAACCCACGTTCCAATTTTTGCAGGAGTGGGGGTGGCTGTGAACTGGGATCAGTTTATCGACTGGAAATTGCAGATGGGGACAACTCCAGCTCTTTACACTCAAATGATCGGAACTGTGGCGGCAGAGGTGGGCGAGAACGAAGCCTACGACGACGTGATTCAAGATTCCTTGAGTCACAACTGGAGTATAAAAACGGATTTAGAAGTGGGTTTTTCACGAGCCCCCAATCGTTGGTACCTTGGAGTGGGGGCCACTCGAATCGAAACCCATGGCACGTCAGACATTCCCTCCGTTCTTGCTGCAGCCACCGGAGAAGACTACTCAAACTTGGTGAACTTTTTAGTGCTTGCGGGCAAAAGCACCAATGTAAACATTGAGGGTTCTCTTGTTATTGTTGACCTGACTTTAGGGCGACATATTCCGCTGGATGAGAACTGGATTTTAAAAGCCAACATTGGGGTGGCTAAGATCGTGAGTGTTGAAACAGAAGTGTCGACTGAACTGCCGAACTTCGATGCCTCGCAAGGCGGGCAGCAGTTGCTTAACCAAACTGAAACGGATCTAGAGGAAATTCTTTTGGAGTATGGGCTATCTCCGCTGTTAGGGGTTTCAATCAGCTATCAGTTTTAGTTGTTATCTCTGGACGACAGTGCCGGGGACATTGGTCCTGGTTGATTTTATTTTCAAGTTAAGAAACAATAATAATATAACAAGGATACACTCTCATGTTTCGGCAACGTTGGACCAACATTCTTCTTATCACTCTTCTGGTTGCTGCCACTCCTTATAAAAAGGCCAATGCCGAAGCGGGACGCGAGTTTCTTTTAAGTTGTACCTATGGGGTGCTTGCTGGCGCCTTGGTGGGGGCAGCATCTCTCGCAGTGGAAGATGATCCATCCTCAAAAGTGCATCGAGTTGCACGAGGAGCGTCGATTGGTTTGTACAGCGGAATCCTTTTAGGTTTGTATGTTGTGTATGTGGTGCCGGCCCAATGGGAGCAGCAGCAAGAGGACAATTTAGAAGAAGAGTACCAAGAAGTGATTGATCCAGAAGATTATGGACTCAGACGACAGCCACTACGTTTTAAATCACAAATTAGAGTGATCACTCCCCCGAAGTTGACGATTTACCCAGTGATGGAAAACAGTCGAATCACTGGGGCCGCTTTCAACTACAGTATTGTTCGTTTCTGATCAGAGTGCTCTATTTACAAAATTCACAATGGTATCAAGTATGGCTGTTGAATTGGGTGTGTTCAGTGGGATGTCACATTTATAAGCCCGCTGATTTGCTTCACCAATACAATGGTCAGCATCCTCAACCTGCACCAATTTGAGCTTTCCACGGCAGTTGGTCTGCTGGATCGACCCCAAATCACCAAATCTTCCGGTCTTCTTTTTTCCAGGTTGCTGATTGCACATCATCTTTGCGCGCTGTTTATAAAGAACGAGTTCGTTCATAAATTGTGGATTCTGACTGGGAAACGGGTCGACAAAAGCGTGGTGACCGCCGAAGAAAACAATTTTATCAAGGTACAGAAAAGTATCTTGGCTGTGATCGATAGGGGAGTCTGCTTTCGTGTCCTCTACGATTTGCAGAATTCGATCGTTTGTACCAGTGATATGAAGATAGGGTTTAATCTGCTTGGGGTTGCAAGAATCCCATTGGGTGGGTGAGATGGGACCAGCAGTAGAAACAAAAGCATCGTAAGATTCAGAGGCTTCACACCACATTCGGTTGGTCATAACTCCTCCCATAGAATGTCCGCCCAGAACTACTTTTTTAAACCCATATTGTTCTTTGGCTAACCACGCCACTCGCTTCAAAAGCCCCACGTCGTCTTGTCCCGAATCCATGACGTTATTGTTCCAAGTTCGTGCACTTTCAAGATTTTCGTCGGGAGATTTGCCTTGAATAAAAACCAATGCCAGGTTGTTGTCGATGAGATATTGCAAGTTGTAGCCATTTTCCGACAGTGGATCAGTGTCATAGTAATCTTTTTCTTTGTTTTTCTTGATTCCTAAGCCGTGGGCGTAATGAGCTTTCTGTCCACCACCACCATGTAGAAGAACCAAAAGTGTGGTCTCGTCATTGCGATTGGGTGGAATTAAAACATCCATCTCATGTGGGAATCCTCTGCCGACTGTGACATTACTTAAAGCTTCTGCCTCAGATTGAGCCATACCGTATTGACTGATAAATGCCATTGAAATGATAAGTAATAATTTGTTGAACATACCGACTCCCCCTTGTTTGATTAGATAACGGAAGACAGGGTAAAAAGTTGCGTTTTATTAGTCTTAAATTGAGATTGGGTACCAAATCACGAAGGACTCTGATCACATAAAATAAGAAAAATTATTTACCAAATTTGTTTCCAGCGGCGATGGACCCACATCCACTGGTTTGGTTTTCTTAAAATCATCTCTTCTACTGAGTCACTGAACCGCTGGGTGTTCTCTCTTAGTAGCTCTTCTTTGTCTGGCCCCTTTGTTTTGTATTCTATCGGAGGGAGAACATTTACAGTGTGTTTGCCAAAGGCCTGGCGATCAGAATAAGCCGGGATAACGGCTGTTCCAGTACGCTGCGCGAAAAGAGCGGGACCAAAAGCGGTTCCCGTTTTTTTACCAAAAAACTCAGTCACGATTCCGTTTGGTGGTCCGGTGTATTGATCCAAGACAAAGATAACAATCTCATTCTTTTTCAGTGCTTTTAGTATTTCATAAGAGCTTTTTTTAGGAGCGATAAATTGAGTTCCATGTTTCTTTCTTGCGTTAAACCAGAAATCATTAATCCATTGAGTCTTAAATAACTTTGAAACCAAGTGAACGGGATAGCCGGCGTGAGCCAGTGCTGCTGTGCCAAGATCACCATTCCCAATATGTACGGAAATTAATAAAACCCCTTTGCCTTTGGCAAGGGCGGCATCAAGATGCTCTTGTCCCTCTATGGATACAAGTTTTTGTATATCTGTTTTTGATAGGAATGGCATGGAGCAAACTTCAACAATCGTATAACCCAAGTGGATCAAAGAAGCGCGCGCCATTGAGGTTGCTTGTTTTAGAGTTTTTTCAGGAAAAACCTGACGAACTCCACTGATTGACTGGTCGCGTCGAATGCGAAGTATATCAAACCATACAAGGCCAATCAATTGACCCATTTTTTTCTGAACAGATCTAGGGAGAATGTGGATGATGTAAAGAAGGAGTCTGCAAATTTGTCCGAACACTAGTGACATTGGCTATCAATCCTCCGGGTACTGGAAGCTCTTGCTTCTTAATGGGCACTTTGCTAGCATCTCCGCCTCAACATTTAATATGGAAGGCCGCTTATGACAATTGATCTTTTTCCAGAGGGGTGTCCTGTTTGTGAAAGAGCGACTGATGCTGAAGATCATTGCGTAATTGATCAGCACAAATACATATCTTGTTGTCAGTGTGGTTTGATTTACCAAACAGGCCAAACCACTGAAAAGGATGTCCTCGATTGTTATGAGGGTGGGGCGCTAAAAAACTTGCGGAGAAGCTTACTGAATCGATTTCGTAAAATTGAAAATCAGCGAGACTTTGATCTTAGAATGTCTAGGGCACGAGAAATTTTCAAATCGGCTCAATCCAAAACGGAAGGCACGCCAGGAAATTATCTCGATATCGGCTGTAATAAGGGCTTTAACATTTATGCCGCAGAAGAGATGGGGTGGAATGGTTTCGGCAATGAATTGGTTGAAGAGATTATAGTTCCCATTACAAACTCAAAGCCCCATTTAAAAGATAAAATTATTTGCGGAAGCTTTGTTGATCTTTCGAAACAATACGAATCTGACTTTTTTGATCTTATCACCTGCATCGATGTGATTGAGCATCTATTAAGCCCAAAGTTTGCTCTGCAAGAAATCCTAAGAATACTCAAGCCCGGAGGAGTGGCTGTTTTTCAAACCCCCGAGGTTGATGATGAGACTTTTAAAATGAAAGAGAACTGGGCGGCATTGAAGCCCAACGAACACCTGGTAATGTTCAGTCGAAGTAATTTTAAAATTTTATTAGAGAAAGTCGGCTTCCAAGACATTGATTTTGCGGTTGAACCCTTTGAAGTTTGTGATGGAAATTTTGTGGTCTTTTGCAAAAAACCGGTAAGCCAATAACCGCCTTCTAGAATTCAAATAGTTTATTCACCAAATTTGAACTCCATGTTCACTGAGGGCTGGATACTTTGGTTACCTGTAGCCTTTACAAGTCCCGCATTGATTGTCCAACATGAACCTGGCGGAGTGATCTCTAGAGCAACGGTCCAATCTTGAAACGGCTCCAGTTTAGGTTGTCGACTGGTGTTTAAATCGTAGTTTACTTTTCCAAAGAAGTAGACGTAGGGAAAGTTAAGGCCGGTGGCTAGAGACAAGTACTCCAGTCGACTATTCTCATCCACTGGTGGGTCCAGTTGGATACTGTAGCTTTTCGAATAACTAAGGCTGATATAATTGCGTGACCAGAAGCTGTAAGAGGTGCTTGCACTCCAGGTTGTTCGGTTGTGATAGGGGTAGGATTTGGTCGATAGAGAAGAGGATACAGGGCCAAAAATAAAACTGGTATCGGTGTTGATAGACTGCCAGGCGCGGGCAGCATCCCCTTTGCGCAGTTCATGAATGTCCAAGGCTTGGGCCACGCGAAACTGGAATGCACGTGAATAACCGCCTCCTAAAGAGTTCGCTTTTTCTAAGTCTCTCTTGATAATTTTATTAGTGAATGCAAAGTTGACAAATTTTTGGCCGATCACACGGTCACGGTGGTCAAACTGAATCCCTCGCCCTCCATTGCGCCAATCGCTATCGGAGCTATCGATGGGTTGCAACTCGCGAAAATATCTTAAGGAATCGGTCTCACCGAAAAAGTTATGATCACTTTGAAAAATTTCTGGGATCATCCGCAGATTGATCTCCGGAAGAATCGAGTGTTTGATACGTGTCTCATCACTCCATTTGTAAACGCGATTCACATCACTTTTTAAATCCAACCCAAGCTGACCATAAAAACGGGATGGAAATGAATCATAACCTTGGGATTCATTGGAGGGAACTCCAAGAGAGTACTGGGTGTAGCGAAGCATTATCGAAGGGTCGACGTCGAGTACATTTCCTACCCAAAATGGAGCATGAATTTGTGGAGCGATATCAAAGCGTTGTCCGGTGCGAATCAAGTCTCCATAAGACTGGGCGTTGGTGGGTGCTTGGCCTAGGGGAGTGCCGTAAATAAAGTCACCATTGGATTGCTCTGTTGGATAGCAAATTTCATCTTTAATGACATATGGGGTGCCCTCTTCATTGATGGCGGTGGAGTCACACTCGGGGTTGCCGGTGCGAGTGTGTTCAAAGGCGAGACCCCGACGAGTAATATTCAGATACTGGGCATCCAAGCTAAAGAAAAGATTGAGCTCATCAGAGAGTTTCACGTCGTTCATTTCAAAATTAACTTCGGGCAAACGGTGCAAGCTAGGATCACTGCTAAAACCTCGAGGTTGTTCGATTTGACTCAGGTAATAAGAAGATTCCAAAGTGAGAAGGGAGTTGTCGAAACTTTTTGACAAAGAAATGGAATTTTCTAAAGCCGGGTCCCCATTGTAAAGAAACTGTTGGAAAAAATCGAAGGCGTACTTGCGGTCACTGGCCATTGCGATTTGGGTGCGCTGGGTGTAGTTCTCGGGTAGATCGTAATGGTGACCATATTCTATAAACCAACGCTTGTCGAAAGGGGACTTAACAGTTCGATCCTTCATGAAAGCTGAATTGAACGCGCCACTTGATTTTGGTGAAATCACGTATCGATAATTCGCAGCAGCCTGTAAGCCACGAAATTCATAGTTGATCAGAGAAAAAGTGGCATCATGAGATCGATCGATGGCCCAGAAAAATGGTTGCTCAACAGAAAAACCACTATCACGGTTAGAAAAAGGCTTAGGCACTAAGAACCCGGTTTGTCGTTTTGAGTTCAACGGAACCACCAGGTAGGGGAGTGGCAGTATCGGAAACTGCAAAAGGTGGAGCCAGGGGCGTGAGATGTAGGCGTAGCCCCCCATTTTGGCTTCAACATTTGAACTTGTGAAGCCCCAAGAGGCGGGGCAGGTGGTACAAGCCGTGTAGTAGGCGTCATCGGCCACGTATTCGTCTTCGCCCACCTTTTCAATGATGTCGGCTTCGATCAAGACCTGACCCGAGGTCACCACCCCATTGTAGATTCTTCCCTTATTGGTGTCGTAGTTGAACTCCACCTTGTCACCTCGCAAGGTGGTCCGAGCATTTTGCATCACCACATTGCCTTTGGCGATGATTGTGCTGGTCTCTTCATAAACCACAGCTTCGTCACACAAAAGGTGCTGCTGCTGAAAGATCACATTGACGTTACCCTTTAAGCTCAGAGTTTGGGTTTTCTTGTCTTTGATCATTTGCTGGGCATCAGCAATGATGGTCGTTTTTTGGGCAAAAACAAAAGGGCTGCTGAGCAAAATGAAGATTGCAATCAAAAGCTGATTCAGAAGGGGCCCCTCTACTTGGTTGTCATGGTGAAAACTCCATCCCAGCTTTCACCAGGAGGACTTTTAATATAATCTTTGCACCGATTTATGTAGAGTTGACTCGTTTGGTCTGCCGCGTTGATGGCGAGGGCCGAATTAAACTCCTGAATGGCCTTATCGAACTGTTGTTCATGGTAAAAAAGAAAGCCTGAATTGAATTTTTTGACCCGCTCCATCTGTTCTGGAGAAATTTCGCCCTGAGCCATCAGTTCGTAAATTTTCACAGGCTCGTTTTTTCCTTTTACTTTCACCCAGTCAATTTCGCGGTATAAAAACTCATCGGCGCTGATTTTATTTTTCGTGAACTCACTGATAATGATACGGGTCCCATACTGTTTGTTGATTCCCTCTAGGCGAGACCCCAGATTCACAGAATCGCCCATTACGGTATAGTTACGAACCGTTTCCGAGCCCATATTTCCCACACTCATATCACCGGTGTTCACTCCGATCCCGATATCAAGCATTGGCAGTCCTTGCTCCTGATAATATTTTTGTAGTTCAAACAGTTTATCAATCTGAATCAGAGCGGCACGGCAAGCTTGGGCCGCGTGCTCTTTTGACGGAACGGGGGCGCCAAAAAAGGCCATAATCGCATCCCCCATATACTTGTCCAGGGTTCCCGAGTTTTTGAAGATGATATCTGTCATAGGAGTGAGATAGTGGTTAAGTAAATCCGAGAGCGCCTTCGGATCCAGTTGTTCCGATATAGTGGTAAAACCGCGAATATCAGAGAAGAATACGCTCATTTCCATTTTCATTCCACCCAGTTCCAGTTTGGAAGGGTCTTTTAGGATCTCTTCAACGATCTCTGGTGAAACGTATTTCTGGAAAGTTCCTTTTAATTGTTGCTTCTTTCTCTCTTCCGTAAAGTACTTGAAGAATGTCATCAATGTGTACAAAGTCAGAACCGAAAAAATTGGAAAGATCACAGTGATCACGGTTCCTCGCGGAAAGATCAAGTAAGTGTCGATCCCGAAAATTGTAGCCAATGACCCCAGTGTAATAAACAAACCGGAGAGAGCTCCAAATTGTGAGACCACCAAACTGAATAAAACTCCCAGAGCTAAGACTATAAAGGGCATCCAAGCATCTTCTCGGGGATCACTCTTTAAGTAATCCTGGCGGATTAAGTTGTCCAAAACGTTAGCGTGAGTTTCGACCCCGGGATAATTTTCTTCAAAGGGCGTCACTCGAAGGTCGTAAATTCCTGTGGCGGTGGCACCAAAGATAAGGTTTTTTCCTTTTAGGAACTGTTCTTTTTCAATCTCAAATTCTTTGACGAGCCAATCACCATTCTCATCCGGAACTCTTTGCTCAACGGTGTAGGTGTCTCCATCATCAAGCACTTCCCCAGCCGAAAGGTAGGCGAACATCTTACTGGGGCCAGCGTAGTTGATTGGAAGTTGCCCACGGTGATCGGTGGGGATGGTCAAGACATGTTCACCATCCGAGTTTTCCAATTTTACATTGGTCACGATATTCGACTCTTTTTCATCTTCATTTTCATAGGGGTTGGGAACCAAGTTGGCTGTCGGGTAGAGGTCGTTGGCGACCAAGTACTGTTTGAACGCCAAGCTGGGGATAAATAAATTTCCAGCCCTTACAAAAAGCTTGGCTCTTCGAATGCTTCCGTCTTTATCCTGGGTGGCATTGAAAGTACCGGAGTGTTCGGTGACTTCGACGATTTCAGGAATATTAAAAAGCCACTCTCCAACATGATGCACAGGGTTTTTTAAGACAGGATCTTCTGCAAGATACCCCGTTATATAATCAAGCCCTTTATCAAAAGGCACTCCTTTGAGTTTTTCATAGTCATTGGTGATGGACTCCCATTTGGCTTCGAACTCTGGTCGAAGCTCGTCATTGGGGCGCAGATAGCGAAGGCAATAACTCTCCAATTGTTTTTTCATGTCAGAGCGCATTTCGACACGAGCATTTTGTGGGATCAAGCGTTCAAGATTGGTCCAAGAGAGGTTTTCTGCCAAATCTGATTCCTCAAGGGCCTCTTTTCGGTTAAGCACAAAGAGCGTGAGAACATTGAGGACTTCTGGGTCAGTAGGCTCAAGATTGAGATTTGCAAGGAATGGGATGATGGCACTACTGGAATGTTTCTCCAGCCAAGCCAATGTGACCCCTTGCTGTAATTTATCAAAGTGGCTGAGTATAATATGGTGCCAGGAGTCTGGGAGTGAGCGTTCAGCTTTGTTGAGTACTCCTATTAGGTAGGCCTCTTTGTCCCAGTAGTCGTAAACCCCATTCTTTTTAGCAATGTCGAGAAAGCAAAGGTCCTGGGCTGGCCATGGTTTTCGGCCCAATTCATCATAGACCGCACCCATAATCAAACTTTCGGAATGGGTCTCAATCACTTCGGTGAGCTTCTTGTCGTGATTCTGACTGGCTTTGGCTTCGGCCATCAGTGTTTTTATTTTCGCTTTTTCACCGGGGAGGGCTTTTTCTAAAGTTTGCTCCACTTGGTCAAGAGAACGTAAAACGGATTCTTGTTTTTCCGAAAAGATAATATCAAAAGACAAGGTGTGGGCACCGCCCCCCATCACATTATCGATCACTTTTGCCATCAGTGATCGAGGCCAAGGCCATCGTCCGTATTTCTGAATCGCCTTTTCATCGATAGTCAGTATCGCCACATTTTCAGACCCAGCCCTTGGTCCTCGTCGACGCAGACGAATGTCGACCGTCTGATTGTGCAGTCTTTCCACCTCTTCAAGCCAGCGGTTTTGCTCGACGATGGCGGGGTCTCGGTAAGAATGATAATAAAATCGAGTGATTGCAAACATAGCCAATGAAATCAGGCAGCCCACAATAAAAGACGAGCTGAAAACTTTTTTAAGACCCGAAAAGACTTTTGTCATACCCTAAGGGTGTCTCAAATTGAGACATCAGGCAAGCTCTATGCGCCTCGACTTTCAGTTAAAACAAGAGATAGAAAATCGCCAAATGCCCCAGCCTTCGATATCCTAAAGATACCGTTGAAACATGCTATAATAGCTACGAAGGGGGATTGAGTTTATGAAAGCAAAACTTTCCGTGCAAGAAGATGTGGTTATTGTAAACTTGAGTGGACGTATCAATATGGAATACACAGAAATCTTCCGCGAAGCTTGTCTGAATGAAATCGGTCGACGAGGCAACAAGATCATATTCAATTTGCAAGAACTTTGCTTTGTCGGATCCAACGGAATCATGCCATTTGTAAACGCCCTGACAGCATTGGCCGAAAAAGAAAACAAAGAGCTGCGCTTTTGTGGAGTGGGGTCTGAGTTTAAGAAAATTTTTGCGGCCAGTCCCTTAGCCACCATACAAATCTTAGAAAGCTTGGATGGCGCATTTGCCTCTCTCAAGACTCTAGATTTTATCGAAAACGATCCGGCTTGATCCTATAACCCCTCAGCAAGTGAGGGGGCTATACATCCATATCCGAAGGTTTGGCCAATGTGCGATACTGGCTGGCACATACGTTTTGAATTTTTCTTTGAAAAGGGTCGATCTCGTTGGTTGATTTCTTTTCTTTTGTCTCTGATTGATGAGCGGCCTCGATGGACTTTTCCACTCGTTCAGTTTTCGAGTGTTGGCTGAGTTGGCGGTTTATTTTCTCAAGAGTTTGGCTGCGTAGCTCCTCTTTTTCTAGCCGCTCTTGCGCTTCGATCCAAAGTTTTTGCACGGAGGCCAATTGATCAGCCATCTCGGTGTTGTCTCTGTTGAGTGACAATATCTTTTTCTCGGCTTCGGCTAAATTTTCTCTATCATCTTGCTGTTGTTTGCGTAGCTCGGCCAATTCTGACTTGAATTGCTTCAACTCTTCAGTCTGGGCGAGAGTTTGGTCGCTCATGGATTCTTTTTGATCGGCCATCTCTCGCTTCAGGCGAATGCGTTCGTTCTTGAGCTCACTAAGTTCCTCAGACACTCTTTTTAAGCGAATCCTATTTTTCTTTTCGTCGTGATACTGGGCTTGCAGGTTATCAAACTCTGTCTGCAGTTCTTGTTTCTGAGCGATGAGACTTTTGTTCTTTTCGTTTAAGTCAGTGATTCTTTCGTCCAAGGCACGTAGACCTTTTTCACTGGCGGCTTTCAAATTTTGTAATTGCTCCCGAAAAAAGTTTTCTTTTTCAATTGTTTCGTTTTTTAAATCAGAAAAATTGCGCTTCAGCAGGCGGTTCGAAGACTCTGATTGACGGGCTGATTTATGAGTTTTGTGGAGCCCCTGAGCCATTTCAAGCAAAAGTTGACGAAGTTTCTCTTTCGCACGGATGCGAACCCTATGCATGATGTCGAGCTTCTTTTCTAAGCGAGTGATGACCTGTTGTTTTTTGGCTAGATCGGCTTGTCGTTCTCGTTCTTTCTGCTTAGTGGTTGTGTACAGCTCTTGGTAACGAAGTTCTAATAAGTCGGATTCTTTCTGTAATGTTTCCGATTGTCGCTGTTGAGCTTGCTTCTGGCTGGTCCAAATCTTTTCTTTCTCTTTTACAATTTCAATCTGGGCGAGCACGTTCTCTCTTTTGCGATTGAGTTCGGCAATTTCTTTTTCTTGAGTGAGAATTCTTTGTTCCAATTGTGAGTTTCGACGAATGTTCACTTTCAGTCGTGATGAGAGGTCCTCGGTTTGTTGAATCAACATTTCTACAGTGGCGGAGTGAAGGATATCAAGAGGTATGTTGTCCAAACTGGGTGGAGGAGGGACCTCTGTGGGTAAGGGAACTGGGATCATCTCAGTTTTGTTCTCGGCCATACTTCCTCCTTGAAGTGATGATGGACATTCCTTTGTCCTCACTGCTTAATTATGGCAACCAGCAAGATGTATGTCCAGTTGAGGCCCAATTCCAATACTCTCAAGGTAAAAAAACTGGACTAAAGCAATGTCAAAATGCCGCCGATACAAAGGTATGGCAGCAGCTCCAAAAGCCTCATTTTCATTAAAAGAGATCGGTCCTGGTACTGACATCGAATCCTATGCGGCCACACGGGGTGGCAAAACCCATACCGAAATGAAGTTCACCAATCATTTAGAAGGTCTCCTGAAAGATGGAATTGACCAAGGTATCGAGGACAATGCTGCCGGATTGACCTATGGTCATGCTATTTTAGCGGCCGTTGTTTATGAGAAATATGAAATGGCGATAAAAGAATTGGAAGCTCTATTGAGCTTGCGTCAAGATTACCCAGATTTTGGTGATAAAGCGGGACGCTACGTGCAGCACGCCAAGAGTTTGGTGCGAGCGATTAAGGCCAAGCGGGCTGTTGGAAAGTTGCCCCATGTTTCAAAGAGTAAGCAAAAAGAATTGGTAGGTACTTTGGGTTTTCATTTCAACGAGCTACGTTCCTGTATTTTAAATATTGAAAAAGTAGAGCGTTATGTTCGCAAAGAGGATATTAGTTCCACTCGATGGTTTATGATGAGTTTGTTTTGGTCGATCGCAGTGGTATTTATATTCTCTATGATGAAAGCCGCATTTCCTGACGTATTCATCGCTTTTCACCAATATCTGACTCATCTCTTACATCAAGGATTCGTGAGTTTTGCCAATTTTATTTGGCCGATTTCTTGATCTCACGATAAATTTGATCCAACAGAGGAACTGAAAATCCCGAGGGCACTTTCTTGCCATTAACGTACAGAGATGGTGTCCCACTAATATTCAAATCAATTCCCACATTGGCTTGATCTCGAATGACCTCGCGAGCTTCGTCAGTATCTTGGCAAGCCATGATGTCTTGGTAACTGAGTCCCAAGTTTTCAGCATTGTCTTTCAACTGAGATTTGACCTGGTCTTTGCTAAGCAACTGCCTTTGGTTTTTGAAAATCCATTCTTGGGTTTTCCACGGATTTCCTTGCTTGCCGGCACAATGAGATATGCGGGCAAGCAAACAGCGAGTGCCTTCGGAATGGGGGATGGCTTTGTTGCATTCTCCATCGAGAGGCCAGGCTTGAAATGAAAATTCCACATCAGAGTGCTTGTCTAAAAATTGTTTTATCACCGGAAATGCGTTGGCGCAGTGACCACATAAAAAGTCGGCAAACTCGACAATCTTCATTTTGGCATTGGGATTGGGGTTGATCACAAGGGGGGCGGCTGGGGTTAAGCTCTTTTCAGGTGTTTGAGCCCATTGCTCATACTGCAATTTGACCATTTCATCAATTTCATCAGCATTGTAGGCTGACAATGTATTTTTGTTGATAAAGAGAGCGAACAAGGCCACGGCAACCATAGTTATTGGATAAAGTTTTACGTCTAAGCTACTAAACAGAGGGCCTTTTCCCACCATTAGCCACGTGGTTATCAGGATTACAAATGATAGGGCGTAGGCGGTGGTGCAGGCCGGACAAACTGTTTTGAGCATGACGTAAGAAATAAAGCCCATGGCCACACTGACAGCAAAAATCCCCAACGCCATCAGTTTCAGAGTCCCGCCTAAAGCCTTTTGCGTCTTGGGCTTTACCACCGGGAATCGCCAGCAGAGTAAAAAGAGAAGAAAAGCAAAGTTGATCAAGCCACCCAAAATCGATACAGGGATTCCCATAAATTCTGAGTAAGTGCTAGCTGTAGTGGTGTCACAATTCACCGAGGAGCTGATATTACAGATGCCGCCTTCCGTGCCACCTCCGTACTTGAATTCAAAGTGGTGATTGGTCAAATAGACATGGGTTCCAATGGCGGCAATGGTGCAGATAAATGAGATCCAGAAAAGCCGTTTTGCCTTTGTGCTCATTGTTGTTCTCCTTGCAGAGGCAGACTTTGGTACGAGTTATTATATTAACAGGCTCCCACTCTCAGGTCGAAGAAAAAAACTTGTCAATTTAGTATGAGACACGCAAACTGATTGATGTGGGGGCGCGTCGAAATTCCGTAATTTCAAAGAGTTGGCTGCAAGAACGTCGGGAGATTTTACAAAAAATCAAGGACCAGGTTCGACTTTACCTTGGTGAGGAAGGGCCTGACATTACTCAATATGCCAACTCGTATAAGAAAGATCTATCCAGAAAGTGGCAGTTCAGTGAATGGGATCAAGTTTTTGTGGCCCTGCAACAGGCGCAAGTGGTTTTCGGTGGCGACTTTCATCCGTTTGCTCAAGCGCAAAGAGCCCATCTGCGTATTCTACGAAAAATCATTCACGATCGTCCCGTTGTTCTGGCACTTGAGTGTTTGTTTTTTGAAGATCAGCATTGGGTGGATCAATTTCTGATCGACGCCATCAGCGAAGAGGCCTTCTTAGAAAAGGTTCAGTGGGACAATCGGTGGGGGTTCCCCTGGTCTCATTACAAGCCATTGTTTGATTTTGCAAAAAAACATAGCATTTCTTTGCTGGCTATAAATCAACCAGTGGATGAAAGAACCGGTATAACTCTACAGGCACGGGATGATTTTGCAGCTCGCATATTGGCTGAGCAAGTTAGAGAAAAACCAGAAACTCTTTTCTATGTGATTTATGGTGATTTGCATGTGGCACAATCCCATCTTCCAAAACATTTCCGTGGGCATATGCGTGGCGGCCCGCCGGCAGAAATCGTGACCCTTTACCTCAATTCAGAAAATATTTTTTTTCAATTGGCTGAACAGCAACGAGAAAGTCAAGTGGAGGTCGTTCAGTTCAATGACCGAGAATTTTGCGTCCTGAGTTCGCCCCCCTGGGTGAAATGGCACAGTTATCTTATGTACTTGGAAGAGAACTTTGATGTGGACCTCGAATTTGAAAATGATGACGAGGACGAAGAGGATTGGTGGGAGTTTCAGATTGATCACACCGATCATGTTAGCGATTTTGTGAAAATGATCAGTTCTGCTTTGGGTGTGGAAGTCGATCACAATGCGGTGGAAGTCTACTCACTGCAAGACCCTCAAGCTCTAGTCGTCACCAAGAAAGTATTGCAAAAAGAAGAGTACGAAATGGCTCATGCTTTGATTCAGCATGATCGCAGTTTCTTAATCCCGCAAGAGAGTTTTTTCTACCTTTCTAAGGCTACCGTCAATCATGCTGCGACTTTGGCGGGGCAGTATATTCATGGAGTGCTCTGTCTGCGCGACAAAATGTTTTGGAACTATCCTGAGGACTTTATCTCTTCGATCTGGATTGAAGCCATGTCGTTCTTGTTAAGCAAGTTCGTGAATCCGAAACGAAAAGCACAAACCATGTCGGATTTGAAGAAGCAGTTGGAAGCCTTTGATAGAGAAGACCGGGGCCGGGAGCCTTTGCTACTGGCTTTGGATCAGAAAATGTTAGAACTCTTATCAGTCTATGCTGGACAACAGAAGGAGCAGGCTTATCGCCCTAGAGATAAGTCTAGTTATGCGTTGGCAGCGAAGTTTATAGGGGAGATTTTGGGAGATCGATATTTTATGCTTTATGAGAAGCAAATCCTTGATATAGATAGTATTAGAGCTCTTTTGCGTGAGGATTTGGGTTCTGAAAATTTCTTAATCTTTTATTACGATCAATTAAAACGATTGGATCAGTTGGAAGTCGAAGGGAGACAATGAGTCAGTGGTATCTCAGTAAAAACGGCCAAGCCCTCGGGCCACTTGAGGAAGACAAAATTGTCGCTTTGATTCGTGAAGGTGAATTGTCTCCCGTGGACTTGGTCTATGAAATGGGCGCTACTGAATGGATTCCGATTTCCAAAGTCGACACCTTCGCGATCCATTTTAAAAAGAAGGAAGAGGAAACCTCCGGAACCGGAGAAGGTAGCAAAGAATGGGTCATCTTAAAAAAGGTGGTCAGCGAAAAAGGTAAAGAGTACAAGCAACTCGGGCCGTTTACTGTTGCTCACGTATTTAAAATGATTGATCAGGGTGAGGCCAAGTTCACGGACTTTGCTTGGAAGCAAGGGATGGAAACCTGGGTAAAGATCAGCGAGATTTCTGAGTTTGATGATCCTTTGCCGTCGAGCCCTCCTGTTGATACGTCAATTTATGAAAAAACCAATGTCGATATTGATGTTTCAGAAGAAACAGTGGTTGATAAAGAGCAAAAAGCATCGCTGACGGAGTTAGTGAACATTGAACACTTTCAACACGAAAGAACCATGGTCCAACCCAACCAGGCGGAAGAGATTCAGAAACTGGTGGAGGCTCGTAAGAAGGCTAAAGCTGAAGCCAAAGAGGATGGCAAGGGCGTCTCTCATCGCGAGGAAGTGGAAGATGACGAGCGCACCTCGGACTTGGACTCTGCAGAAGGCGAACTGTTTACTGAAATCAGTGAAGTGACTCCGATTCCGATCAATGAAGAAAGCTTTGTCACCGATAGCGAGATTACGAGTGTGGATAGCAGTGGATCGGATGTTAGCTTATGGTCTTTGGAGCCTCCCAAAACTGGGAAAACTACGGACGGAGAAGACGTTGATGAAGCTGTTGACTCTAAGACCAAGAGAAAAGAAGAGGTTAAGTCCAAGAAGAAAAAACCGAAACCGAAATCTAAACCTAAGAAAAAACCAAAACCCAAAAAAGATCGCGAACCCATCCAGTTTCCTCTTGCAGGAATGAGTACCGAGTCTTGGCAGTGGATAGGAGTGATCAGTTTCGTGCTCTTTGCGTTCTTTTTATTTTATCAAAGTTTGACCCTTTCAACAGACCCCATCGAGTATGACGAATCTCAACAGTATGATGCGGATTCAAACATGTTCATAGACTCAAAACCAGAAGCCTATCGGGAATCTGAAGTGGATGAAAAGATGGCGGACTATAGGAGCAGATTGAATCAGGGACGCACTCGAAACCGGCCCGAGGTGGCTCCAGCACCTCCGCAGCCAAAAGTTCCGATTGCCGAAAAAATACCAAAGAGGGTCGCGAAGACTGAGAGAAAAGTTTTATCTAAGCCGCCGGTCAAGAAAGTGGTTGCCAAGCCGAAAGCGCAGCCTAAGCCACAGCAACCAACGAAGACGCGGAATGTGGCAGGGAAAAAGCAGGTGATTCAGAGCCGGGCGAGATTGATG
>CBDUOS010000074.1:0-16527 GCA_965368905.1 uncultured Bdellovibrionales bacterium
CAACTGGAGGAACCGTGGGGACTAGCTTGTGCTGCGATGGCATCGGCAACTTCCAGAACCCCTTTTTTGATTCCCTGCAGTTCATCCCCTGCACCGGGTTGTGAGATCAGAGTAAAAATATCAACCATACGGCTGAGCTCGATCTCGGACTGTCCAACTCCTACGGATTCAATAATGATCCACTGGTAACCGGCCGCTTCGCATAACTTAATCACACCAGGTAAGCTGGAGGTCACACCTCCTAGATGGCCCCTTGTGGGAGACGGACGAACAAATGCATTGGGCTGTCTCGACAACTCTTCCATTCGAGTCTTGTCACCGAGAATACTTCCTCCAGTGACTTCACTGGAGGGATCAATGGCCAAAACAGCCACTTTCAAGCCTTGCTTCGTCAGCTCCAGTCCTAATTTTTCTATAAAAGTGCTTTTTCCGACTCCAGGAGGACCTGAGAAACCCAAGCGAAATGTTTTATCCGTCGGCGTTGATAGACTGTTTAAAACTTGCTTCCCTTTGTCCCAATCCGAACTCTTTTGGCTCTCCAAGAGAGTGATCGCTTTGGCCAGAGATGTGGTGTTTCCACTTTCAATGTCACTCACCCATTGCTTGATATCCAAGTCACGATCCTTCCAACAAATTGAGCAGCTCAATCACGGCCTCGGAAATCACTGTGCCAGGTCCAAAGATAGCAGCCGCGCCCAAATCTTTTAGTTTTGCAAAATCTTGTGGCGGAATCACTCCCCCAACCACAATCAACATGTCCTCTCGCTGCAACTTCTTCAACTCCTCACGCACAGCGGGAACCAGCGCTAAGTGTCCAGCCGCTAAACTGGAAACACCCAAGATATGTACATCGTTTTCAACGGCTTGTTTCGCCGACTCTTCAGGAGTTTGAAAAAGAGGACCAATATCAACGTCAAAACCCAAGTCGGCAAAGGCGGTGGCCACCACTTTTTGACCACGATCATGACCGTCTTGTCCCATTTTAGCTAATAGAATCCGAGGTGGTCTCCCTTGTTGCTTTGTAAATGCTTGGACTTTTTCTCGAGCTGTTTTAAAAATTTCCACTTCATCTTTCATTTCAGATTGATAGACTCCCGTTAAACTTTGCACTCGAGCTTGATGCCGGCCAAAAATTTTTTCCATGGCATCACTCATCTCACCCAGAGTGGCTTTATTGCGCGCACACTCCACACACACAGAAAGTAAATTTTCTCCTGTCTCTGCGGCAGCGGTCAATTTTTTTAGACTCGATTCCACTTTTTCTTGATCGCGATCGGCTTTCAGGCGTTGTAGCTGCGCCATCTGTCTTTCACGAACTTCCTTGTTGTCGACTTGCAGCACAGGAATATCTTCAGTTTCCGGATTGACGAGACAATTGACTCCTACTACCGGTTGTTTTCCGCTATCGATTCGAGCTTGAGTTCGTGCAGCCGCTTCTTCAATTTTTAGTTTTGGCAAGCCCTGTTCGATCGCCTTCGACATACCACCCAGTTTATCTATCTCAGAGATATGAGACTTGGCTCTCTCAATTAAAGACTGAGTGAGATTTTCTAAAAAGTAACTTCCACCAAAAGGATCAACAAAGTCACAAAGGCCAGCTTCATTCTGCATAAATAATTGGGTGTTTCTAGCAATTCGTGCACTAAAATCCGTGGGCAAAGCCAAAGCTTCATCCAACGAGTTGGTATGCAAAGATTGAGTGCCACCAAAAGTGGCGGCCATCCCTTCAATGCAGGTTCTCGTGACATTGTTAAAGACATCTTTCGCCGTCAAACTCCACCCCGAGGTCTGACAGTGAGTCCGTAAGCAAGAAGATTTGGCCGACTGGGGTTTAAACTGTTGCATCAATTCAAACCAAAGCGTGCGGGCCGCACGTAATTTCGCAACCTCCATATAAAAATTCATACCCATGGCAAAAAAGAATGACAGTCTGGGTGCAAATTGGTCCACGTCCAACCCCGCGGCCACCCCAGTGCGCACATACTCAACCCCATCAGCCAATGTGTAAGCCAGCTCCAAATCTGGGGTCGCTCCAGCCTCTTGCATATGGTAGCCCGAAATGCTGATCGAATTGAACTTAGGCATATGCTCTGAAGTGTATTTAAAAATATCAGCAATGATTCGCATAGAGTGCTCGGGAGGATAAATATAAGTATTCCGAACCATAAACTCTTTGAGGATGTCGTTTTGAATTGTCCCAGAGAGTAACTTTTGTTCCACTCCTTGCTCCTCTGCAGCAACTATGTACAGAGCCAAAATGGGTAAGACCGCTCCATTCATTGTCATCGACACACTCATTTTATCCAAGGGAATACCTTGGAACAAAGTTCTCATGTCGACAATCGAATCGACAGCGACACCGGCCATCCCCACATCGGCTTTCACGCGCGGATGATCCGAGTCATAACCGCGGTGGGTTGCTAAATCGAAAGCCACCGAAAGCCCTTTCTGTCCGGCCGCCAGGTTTCTTTGATAGAAGGCATTGCTCGCTTCGGCTGTCGAAAATCCTGCATACTGCCGAACAGTCCACGGTCGAGTGCTGTACATACTCGGATAAGGGCCACGTAGAAAAGGCGCAAATCCCGGCAAACTGCTTCGCTCAGCAAAGCCCTCAAGGTCTGAGTTTTCGTAATCACTTTTGTAGGCAAAACCTTCTGGGGACGTCCATCTCACAGGTGATATTTGCTGCGATTTTTTTGGTGCTTTCCAAGCTAAATCTTGAAACTGAATCTTTGCCATTAGTGTCCCTCCAAAGCGAGGAATATTTTTTCAAAAATGATATTGAAATCGGACTGGGCATTCAAACTGTAATCGAAACCATCAACATTTTTAATTCCAGCCCAAATTTTAAGTGGAACTTTATTTTTAGAAAAACACTCTAAGGTTTTCTTGGTAAAATCTCCATCGGGGTCCGAGGCGACAACCGCAACAACAGGAGAATGAAATTCTTCGATAGACTCCACTAGTTTGATCGGTAGGCCAACCAATGATAGTGCTTGCTGCAGTTCTTTATGCTTTTTCTTTTCCCTAAGGCCACTTTCAATAAATACGGGAACAGAGATCTCCCCACCCTTTTTCTCTCGCAGTCGGTCCGAGCGGAACTGCCACTTCTCAAAACGCGTCGCTAAAGTACGGGGAATGAACCGAGCCACATCACAAAGTGTCTCGCAGTCAGCCTCGGAATACTGTTTCACCCACCACTCTTCAACGCTCAAACATTGTTCTTCCTCTGGCAAAGGATATTCTTTACTCAATGATTGACTGAGTGGATAATCATTTACCCCTGTCAAAATGAGCTCACCTTTATCAAACAGCGACTTCTGTAGCTCTGCATCCACTTCAACTTGATCCAACAACCAGCCAGAGCGCAGTACAGAGCGCAGGCCGTCCTTCTTCTCAATTTCTTGAAAGAACCGCCAGCTTTTCTCGAGCATTTGATTTTCTAAGTCGGTAGCAGAGTAACTCCCCAACCAAGGGTCGTTGACCTGCCCTAGAAAGGATTCCAATTCAAGGACTTCGGAAATATTCCGTGATGTTCTTGCTCCCTGAAATGACTCTTTTGCAAACAAATCATATGGAAAAGATAGAAACCCATTGGCTCCACTCATCTTGGCTGTTGCAGAAATAGCCGTCATGCGAAGTATATTGTTCCAAGGTTCACGTGAGCCTAGAAATCGAACCGAGGGTGTCACGTATATTGGGACCTCGACGGCTTCAGTTCCGTAAATTTCTTGTAGTCTCGAAAGTAGGATTCGCAAACTCCGCAATGAACTCACTCCCCCAACCACATGGGGACGCAATGCCAATTCAAAAGACAACATCTTAAATATATCAGATGGATCCAATTGCCCCTCATAATCAGAAACCAACTGTACCGCCGACGCCAGAAGAATGGCGAGCTGTTGAATATCTGAAGCCCCAGCCATGGCATAAGGCTGACCCGTTAAGCGAAACAAATGAATGCCCTGGTTTTTCACGAGGTTTAAAGTCTCTGAATTGACATCACCCTTGTAAAGCTTTGATTTCCAAAGCCCCAGACTGTAAGGGTCTATTCCCAGGTTTAGTTGCTGACATCTTTGTTCAGTCAACAGAGCCTTTTTAAGACTTGTCATAATTGGACTAGCATTGAGGTAAATAAAAGTGTCCTTAGTATCCAAGGTGTCAGGCCATTCATCATCAAGAAAAACAGCAGATCCAGGCGTCGACAAGAAACTCTCATCCATAATGTCTCTCACATAAGGCGTTACATTTTGAAACACATGCCCCGAAGTGCGGTATTCAATGAATTCACGACTGGTATCTTCAACAGACAGTGGCGCTATCCCAAACTGAGAAAACATTTGGTGCCGATTGCTTAAATTTTGTTTCTTGTACAAATCCGCTGTGGCCTTCTGCCACTGGTCAAAGTTCGTCATCCCGCCTCCAAACTTAGGTTTCTACCAAACCCCCCTCCAAAAGGGGTCGCGCAGTGCTCCATAGCACAAATAGTATTAAATTTTTTTCCATATCTGACGATAGGAGGGGTGCGACCCCGAAGACTAAAAAAGAAAGGCAACTTTGACAGCATGAACAAGCTCGATGACTTAGCGCAGTTTCTCGATATCAGCTCCATCCGATCTCAGATTGAGATGTCCACCTGGGAGTTTTTTCCCGGTATTCTCATGCTATTGTTTCTAGGCGCCGGCCTGTCTCACCTTTACAACCAAAACCGACGTCGTCGTCGTTATCCGAACAAACAAAGATCCAGACGCGCTCGTATGTCATTGCCACTCGTCATAAACACTCCAGTGACGCAGGAGTTTTCTGTTCGCACTTTTGACATCTCCCTGACTGGTGCATTTCTTCCTTACGAGGACCTAAAAAACAGCATGGCTTTCACCAGTCTGGTCGGTAAACGGTCTGGAATCAAAGTGGGTGACCTCGTTGACATCAAAGTCTACATTGGACGATTTTCACAGATATCTTGCCAGGCCAGAGTCGTTCGATACAACTTCTCTGACAACAACATTCCGCCAAAAGGGATCGGAATTGAATTCGTCAAACTGAGTAAAAAAAATCAACGCATTTTGCAGAACTTGATAGACAAACAATTTCAAGACGAAGTTGCTTAGAGAGATTCCCAAGCATCACGAATGCCCTGGCGCACGTCCTGCATCAATTGCCCGCCTCTTTCGATGAGACTAGCATCATCAGCATCACCGGTTAGACAATCTTCCAGAACTCCACCCACGAAGCTACGCTCTTCATTGGGAAAAATTGGAGGAAAAGCACAAAGAGTGCTACGCGGCCCATCAGAAAAATCTTCATAGATTTCCACCATCGTTTGACGAGCCACCCCACCAGGATCTTCGGAGTATTCGGGCAAAACAAATAGGCGACGCCGATTGTTTCGAAAGTAGTTATAAACATCAGGAAAAATCGTTTCATTACAATAGATTTGTCGACCCCAACGACAGAAAACCTGACTTGGATCTTCACGACAATCAGGCGCCTCAATGGGCTCCAAACTATCGATTAATTCTTGTCGACGTTCGACAATAAAACCTTGAACACGGTTCTTATGGGATTCTAGATTTATCTTTGCCAATGCTGAAAACACCTTTAACACATCACCCGGTGAGGAAAGGGTTTCTTTAAAGCGTACGTTTTCATTGATCTCGAACATTGAAGTAAAGAAACCAAGGCCACCACAAACATCTGTCGAATCCAATGGCAAATCTCCACGCCGTAACAATTGAATGAAGATTTTCGGAGCGATACAGGCCATTTTTTGCTGCTGTGTTGATTCGGCTCCACAGAATCTATTAATCATTCCGGCATGTTCTTCCATAAGTTCGGGTTTTTTGTTTCTTAAAAAATCAATAATTAGAGGTCGGAAATGCAATTCTGCTCGACGCAATTCTGAGGCTCCAGGACTGGACTCAATTCCATCAATGAAACCATTCCGATGTTCACGATCAAACATATAATAAATGGACTGTAAATAGGACAGTATTGAAACCGTCACGCGAATTTCCGTGAGATCATAGGGCTTTTCACGAATCATACCTGATCGAGAAGCCACTTCTAACGAGCGTAAGAAAACAGTTTTCTCTAAATCGTTAGAACTCCGCCAATAGTCAGCAATCGAAGTCAGGTGCCCAAAGTACTTTAAGAAATTGTTGCGCAAATAGGCTCTAAAGCAATCAACATCAATAATTTCACGTCGATGCACGTCCTGAATGTTTGTCATGCAGCGCTCGGTTTTTGGAAAGTCATCATAAATCCAATCGGCTAACTCCCCTGAGTTCATTGCGACTGCTAGGTACTCGAAACCTTCATAAAAATCCAGATAAGCGTCGGAACTTCGTTGTGTGGAAAAGTTGTTGGTCTCCATAAATGAACGATAGCCGGAATCATCGACACGCGAGTCCATAAAGGCCATCTCCACCCCTAGAACACGCAAAGCTTGGTAAACCTCTTGCGCCTGATCATCCGTCACCTTGTATCGCAAGGGGTCCGGTTCATTCACATTAAAAGGTTTCATAAAAATCTCAACCAACATTGATATTGAGTTTGAAACTGTTAGCTCTTCGTAGCTGAAATGATTGATGTCGCGGCTGTACAAAACACGATTGTGGGCATCCCACTGGTGAGTGCTTACTTCTTTGTCGTCGGCACCATCTCGAAAGATCTCATACCATTCTCGCAGCTCCGGCTGGTTGGGCAAGCGGTTCTCTAAAGATAAAAGAGAAACTGTGTCGTCTTCAGCGCTGGCAAACAAAGTATTGGCGATTTGTTGTCGACGTAGCCATTTTTCAAAAACATTCTTAATATAAGTGACTTTTGCCAGCGTCAGATCGGGATCATCCGAGCCACCTGGATTAAGCCATTTGCGAGAGAACCCACGAATAAAGTAACTCAAAGTGCCCGCTGTCAAAGTTCCGTTCATGATTTCAGCCTCTTCAAGAGAAAGTAGAACCTCTCTGAGACGGTCCATTGGAATCTTCTGTTGCGGACGTGACCGAATACTATAAGTTAAAATTGCCTCTCCAGCACTGTAGATATCGTTCAGTGCGCGAAGACCAATCCCTTTAAATAGAGCCGACTGCTCAAGTTGAGAAGGGATTTTGGTAACAAAACTCACCAATTCACCCAGGTTGGTAAAGATAGCTCCAGGTTCTTCTTCTTTTAAAAAATAATCAAAACGAGTGATCACTTCATACGTTAAAGCAGCTTGTCGCGTGAACAGCGTTAAATTGCCTCGCTCGAGAGAGTCATCATCTTCAAAAATTACAAAGTTTTTAAACTTCGCAATCATTGTTTGGTACTTTAAGTAAGTTTGAAAATCATCTTGAAATAATTCTTTGAAAATAAACTCGGAAACTTCGTGAACGTCCACTTGGCGACGCCCTCTATGTTCATCCAGCTTAGATAAAAGTGTTCCTAACTCATTTTTTAGAGTTGTGAAGGCTGCTTCAAACTGTGCATAGCCCTCTTCATCTTTACTCGGTTTCTCTAACCTCAGCCATGCTTTTCTGTGTGGAAGAAGTTCCTTTAAACCTTGTGTAAAGACAGGCAAGAAACTCTTCAGCGTGCGTAGTTCTTCTTTCGATATTGTTTCTTCACCGCCTCCGATCAAGAAGGCTTTTAACCTTATATAGCCACGGATTCGTTCAGCCGTCAAACTGACCTCGGGGTGAAACCTCTGAATCAGCAGTTCAATGTTCTCAGCCGAATAATCATCAGACTCCAAACGACCACTTTTCGTGTAGGTGATAAATGATTCCAGTGACTCTTGGTAACACTCAGAAAACTCATCCAAGTGAGCAGCAGTTATCTCGATTTCAGACTCTCTAGAGAAATACTGCCCAAGACTCTGGTTCACCTGCCCCATGCAAGAGCCCACCTTTTGTTCAAAAGCCACTTCTGTCTCTTTCTTTTTCTCATCAAAAAAGTAAGAACATTGCACCAAAGTGGCACACAGGGCGATCAAGGCAAATGCTCTGATCCAAATCTTTTTAGAAGGCATAGTGACCTCCTAAAAAACAACGATCGTTGTTTTGGTAGGTGCTCATAAAATCTGAACCAGCAATAAACTCCTCAGAACCACCAAAGAAATCACATTGGTTAAAAAGCTCAAATCCCTTTGATACCGACCAACGAATGTCGGAACTGACCCAACCATTGTCATTGGTCAAACTCTGAGTGTAGGCCAATCCAGCATTGACGCGATAAAAACTACGAGATTTAAACAACAGACCTTCCCACTTAATTTGTGCGGCCTCATCAAAACGGTTTCGATTCAGGTAAGTTGAAATATTGGAATTAGCAAATACACCTTGCACTCGTGTAGGATTGCGTTCTGTCTTTACATATCCCAACCAAACCTTTTGGGTTGGGCTCACTCTTATCAATTGAGCAAACGAAAAAATATTCTGATCGGGTAACATGGGATAAGTGGTGCCATCAGGAATACCGTAGTTCACATCACCTTCATAGATCCAAGAAGCCACCGTTTTAAAACGGTGGAAATTCCACCCAATATCGACGCCGGCCACTTGGTGACGAGCCACCCGTGGTAGCACCGTAATATCGCCGTTGAAAGTTGTCAGATTGAGGGCTCCGGTAAATGGCAAAACCAAATCATTGCGGGGTTTGTTGAGGTAGAACCCACTAAAAAGGAAGCCTTTTTTATTGATGGGGGTCCCGGCCAATAGGCCATAAGATTTTTTAAAGATCACATCTTGGGTCTTTGGAACATCAATATCAAAGGTCAAATCGGCCTTCTGATCAGAGAGGTTGATCACCTCCACCGGTTCATTGAACCAAGGATTGCTCGATGTCAGGTTTCCATTGCTCAGTTCATAGGATGGTCCCTGGGTTGGTATATAAAGAAAGGATCCAAAAAAGGTCAGCTCAAAAACGTTTTTTTCGATCGGCACCCGCACAAAAACACCGGTCAATCCCTGGGTTTCTGGCCGCGCTTCATTCCACTTGAAAACAGGCTGGGTGATTCCCATATTCCAAAATTCATCGGCAAAGGACCAATCATAGAGAGAACGCCCGATGGTAATATGAGATTTTCCGTACTCTCCGGCTCGGTAATAAAATTGCGGCATCTTAACGTAGGAGGTGGCAGTTTCACCCACCAAACCTCCGGCCCCAACATCCAACCAAATTTGGCTCCTCGACCATGTATTTTGAATCAATAAATTTACAAATCCTTGCCCATTATTGGCACTATTGTTGGTAAAGTACATATCTCCGCCCATTCCGACGTCGACAATGGAACCAAATTCACCATGAGCAGTGGATAAATTGGAGAACAGAATAACAACACCCATAACAAGGCCCGAGGCCGACTTCAGCAGGTCTGGAAAATTCTCGAAAAAATTTAATGATTTCAATAATCTGTTCATCTCACCCTATTATAAATGCGATTTCTATTCCAGCGTAAGTCCCATGGTTTTAATTTCAGCACGGCCACAGTAACAGGGTGTAAAAAATCTAAACAGATTGGCACCGAGAGGTCGGTCTAACCCCGATATAAGGGGCCAACAATCCCTTTTTAAAGACCTGAATTCATTTCATTAGGAGTGATTCTGAGCGGCTATTTGCTCAATCTGGGAGGCAGATCAGAGATCACACTCTTGACTCCACGTGTCAGATAGCCCTTGGCTTTTTCATGTTCATTCACCGTCCAAACCATGAGTGGGACATCAAAGTATTCCAAGAGCTCTCGAGTAAACTCGTCATCTAAAAGTCGATAGTGGGCGTTGATAAAATGAGGTTCGGCCAACCACAAATACGCCTCAAATAGTTTGCTCGACAATAGCTTTTCATCACTTACAATCAGAGCCCTTGCCACATGAGATGCCATCTTCTTGACCCAATAAATCACCATTGGATTAAAAGAAGAGAGCAGGATTTTCTTATCCATGTTGTAGTCTTTGAGGTTTTGTAACACCTTGAAGGCAATACCTTTCCCCCACAGACTCCTCGATTTAATTTCTATATTTAAATACCTGGGAACGTCAGGACTTTCCAAAACTTCCATCAAAGTGGGAATATTCAAGCCAGACAAATCGTCACTAGTGGTCCTTGAAACGTTTTGATCGACATGAAAGAAACGTTTTAAGTTGTCATCGTGAATAACATGCAAAATGCCATCTTTACTGCAACGAACATCCATCTCCACCATGGAACACCCCATTTCTTTGGCTTGGCGAAAAGCCTCCATGGTGTTCTCACGAACCCCTTGGCGCCAAAAACCTCGGTGAAGCTGCCAGGTAGGAAAGTCCTTCACTTTTGAGTGTCCTCTTTGTCTGTTTTCAGTACTTCTTTGACCTTCTGAATAGCCTTTTTACTGGCTCTATTGATTTTCTCCGTGAAGCTACCCTGACTAGCTGCCGTAAAAGAAATATTCTTATTGTCTTTTAAAAACTCAGGATTGCTATTGAGCCATGTTTTCACCCATTGAGTTTCTGGAGTCCAACGCCCCTCAAAAAAAGTTCCAATGTAATTCCATCGCAAATATTTACGATCAGGACGGTCCCACTGCAACCAGGCTCGAACATTCTTACTACTATCTCGAGTTCCTTCAGAGGACAATTGCCAGCCATTGGCCAAGCGGACATAACCTCGGTTCCAACTCACCTCACGGTTTTTATGAACCGTTAATCGGGTTGTCAGCTCATTGAATTTAACCATACCGTCCGCCAGTTTCTCATCAAGATCGGTCGGTTCAATCCAATCCAAGAAAGGCCCTTTAGGTTTAACAACACCTTCGCTAACGCTGACTCGCAAACGAGACTCTCCCGCTGTTTGGTTGTTTCCTTTCACTTTAACAAATTTCAAATCATAAAAGTCGGACTTCAGTTCTTCTGTCGCCAACATCGCTGACCACTGCAAATCCTTTTCCTCGGCCCAGTTGAATTTTCCATAAATTCGTAGCTCCGTTGGTTCCGAGTTAAGAATCAAATGGTAGATACGGGGATTAAGTTGAATTTTGTGAATGGCTATTCGTCCGGATGTTTCACCTTTCTCACCCTGTTGTAAGCTCACTTCTCCCTCGAAATGGCCATCATCCAAATCCAAATCGCCGACACTGGCTTTCCATAAACTATTTCTGTTAGCGAATTGGAAAGGGATCTTTTTTACCTTTTGGATGTCTCGCAAATTGTTGTTTGAAAAAATAAACTCTGAGTTTTCTAAAACGCCCGTCCCCTCCCAGAGACCTTCTTGATAGCTCACCTCAGACGATAAAATTCCATAGCTTGAAAACACTCCTGAAAAATAAAGACGTCGCTTATTTTCCAAAATCTTATCTAACACCACTTCATTCACCGCCAACTTTATCTTTTCCAAGTGACTGAAAGATGAATCCATCTCTTGCACTACAATTTCGCCATAGGGTCCATCAATTTGACAGTTACCGATCAAAATCTTTTGATTCTTGATTTCTTGTAATGGCCCCTGAGTTTCAAAGTCACAATTCGCCCACAGGTAACTAAAGTCCACATCCACAACAAATATTTTCATGACTGTCGACAAGGGGATTCGCCGCAAGGAACCTTTAATGGACGTGTCATAGTTATTTGAATTTTCGATGCGGATTTGCGATACCATCTCGCCCTCACGGACAGAAGTCTCAGTCCGTAGATGGATCAAATTTTTATTCGCCAAAAGCTTCCAACTGGAATCAACAAAAGAAAGATCATTCTCGGCATATCGAAGCTTACCAACAACAAGGTCTGCAACCAGTTCCTCTGATAGGTCAAAATGGGCTCGCGCCTCCAAATGGACAGCCCCCTCTTTATCTCCCTGCCAGTCCAACTGCAAATTGCGAATAGTGAGTTCATTGAATGGGCGGTTTCCCGTCACCTCTTCAATTTGAGAGAAAACTTTCTGCACTATTCTTGTTAAATCACTTGCCTGGGTTTTTGCTTCCCCTCCCCCATCCAATGGTTTGGCCACAGCTGCACCAACTGAAGCTCCACCCTCTATGTCAGCAATTTCTTTGCAATTCTCTACCGCTGTCCCCTCAAGGTAATCCACTTCAACATGTCCCAGACGAATATTGCCGGTTAAAAGTGCCAAAGAGTCTAAACTCAGTAGCAGGTCTTGGGCGCTGGCTTTTTTGAGGGTGCATTTTTTATCTAACCAATCCACTCGGTTAATGGCGACCCCAATCACAGGAAACAATCCGGACCGAAAACTAAACTGCACCTTGTCGATCTTCAACTCATAGCGATCGGGAACTAGAATTTTATCTAAAATTTTTTCTTTGAGTGGGTAATTTTGCAGAAACACACGAGTGAATAAACCCGCCACAAAAACCAGTATAAAACTGAGAGTAAAACGAAAAAGAGATCGTTTAAAATGAATGTCTTGTCTACGAACGGGTCTTGCCGATGGCTTGGCCACGAATCCTCTCTAAATTTTATTCAAAAATCAGTTCAAGGATTTCATATTCCTTTTCACCTTTTGGGCTTGCAACAATAGCCACATCACCCACTTTTTTACCAATCAGTCCACGGGCAATCGGGGATAAAATAGAAATCAATCCCTTCTTTACATCAGCTTCATCCACTCCAACTATTTGATAAGTCACTTCAGAGTCCGCTTCGCAATCTAACATTCTGACTTTGCACCCAAAAACAACGGTTTCGCTTTGTATTTTTGAAGGGTCCACCACTTCGGCACCCGCCAATTTGCCTTGAATGTCTTGAATGCGACCTTCGACTAGTGCTTGTCTCTCCTTAGCAGCATCATACTCGGCATTTTCACTGAGGTCCCCGTGAGACCGCGCCTCTTCAATTTGTTTGATCACTTCTGGACGCTGTTTGTAGATCAGATCCTTGAGCTCAGCATCAAGCATCTCTTTTCCCTTGAGTGTCAAAGGTAAGGATGTAGACATTTAAGACTCCCTTGTTTAAGGTCCTGGGCGAATTCCAGAAGCGTAAATAAACATCGGTTATAGCGAAAGACTTTATTCCTAGCAATGATTTAAAGAAATTATTATAGTAAAGACAGTAGTTTAGTTATCAAGTCAGGGGATGCGGATGAAGCTAAATCCAACCAACAAGGCCATTTTAAAAAGACTGTTGGTCGGTCGCAATTCTCGCCCTCTAAAATCCATTATTCAGCGAGTTGAGCCTGCCGATTTGGCATCTTACCTCACCCAATTGAGTAAACTCGAAAAGAAGCGACTGGTAGAAGCTCTGATCACCGTTCAACGTGCGGGCGCGGTCCTGGTCCAGATCCCAGAATCCCAATTGGAAGACTTGCTGGCCGACATTGATGATGAAAAAATGGCCAGAATATTGAAGCACAGCTCCATAAATGAGGGCTCCAACCTTTTGCAGTTTGTTGACCATGCTCGTCATAACCCTTTGTTGGTCAACCTCTCGGAAGACAAAAAAGAAAAGCTTTTACAGTTTTTAAATTATCCCGAGGATTCAGCCGGCAGAATCATGGATTCCCACTTTTTCACCCTTTCCTCAGAATTGACGACCCAAGAGGGCTTGGAGCTGATCCGCCAGAAATCTAAAGAAGAGAGCATCTACTATATTTACTGCGTCTCCGAAGACCTCCGCTTAACAGGCGTGGTCTCTCTACGAGATTTGGCCATTTCTGATCCGCAAACAAAAATTCATGATATTGCCAAGAAGGAAATGGTCACTGTCTACCCCGAGATGCCAGAAGAAGAGGTGGCCCAACTGGTCAGCCACTATGACTTTATCGCCCTGCCTGTGGTTGACGAGCAGGGGAAAATCTTGGGGATCATCACCGTTGACGACATCCTGGATATTATCGAGGAACAAGCCACAGCCGACATTTACGCCAGCGCTGGTCTACAAGAAAGTGATAGGGTTTACTCTCCGGTTGCCCAAAAAATTATTAACCGCACTCCCTGGATGCTTTTAAACTTGGTGCTGGCTGGAACAGCCAGTTTTGTTTTGCATATGTTTGAGGGGATCTTAGGTGAGCTGGTTATTTTGGCTGTCACCAAAAACATCGTGACCAGCACCAGTGGCAATGCCGCCATTCAGACGTTAACCGTAACCACCCGCGGTTTGGCCGTTAACGACTTCCAATTTATTAGTAAGAAATTGGTCATGTTGCGAGAAACCTTGGTTGGCACCACCCTCGGTTTTATCACTGGCAGCTGCGCCGGAATTGCCATTTTTCTACTAAAACGCGACTTGGGCTATAGCCTATTGGTTGGTTTGGTCATGTGCCTTTCTATGATTGCGACATCATTCATCGCCTGTATTGCTGGCGTCGGTGTTCCAATTTTACTCAAACACTTCAACCGTGACCCAGCCGTCGGCTCAGGAGTGATTGTGACTGTGATCACAGACATTTTTGGCTTTATTTCCTTCCTTGGTCTTGCGACTTTAGCAATGCCTTATTTTGGTATGGCCTAAAGGCTTTTCTTGGCCCTCAATCTCATGTACTCTTATAGTCTAAGGGAAGGTCATGACAAAACAGATCGCCAATAAAATTCACAACGCTAACTCTATTCTTTTAACCACACACCGACAATGTGATGGAGATGGACTGGGTTCAGAGTTGGCCATTTACCACGCTCTTAAAAAGGTTGGTAAAAATGTGCGAATTTTAAACGTCGATGGTACCCCAAAAAAATATGACTACCTCAACCCCGATGAACACATCCAATATTTTGATGGAAGTTTTGATCCCGTCGGCGAACCCGAATTGGCATTAATTTTTGATACTAACGACCGAAGATTGATTGAGCCGCTTTACGAAGAGCTTGAAAGCAAATGTAACGATATTGTTTTTGTCGACCATCACCCCGTTCTTCAAGAGGGCCCGACTCCCACAAGTGGATCCATCATTGATATTCGAGCCGCCAGCACTGGTGAATTGGCTTATGATATTATCCAAGCTTTGCAGATTCCAATGGACGCAAAGATTGCTCGAGCTTTGTACACAAGTATCGTATTTGACACCCAACTGTTCCGCTATGTTCGCAACTCTCCACGCTCACATGAAGTCTGCATCGAGCTTCTAAAATATGAAAAGAAACCTGCTGAAATTCATCGCCATCTGTTTGGCAACTTTACGGCTCCAAAGCTTAAATTTATCGCCCAATCTTTGTCGAACGTGGAATTTTTTGAAGATGAGCAGTTGGCCATTCTCTATATTAAAACCGAAGCCCTCAATGCCATGGGCCTTGATGTCGACGATAGCCGTGACCTCATTGATATGATTATGAATATCGAGTCGGTACTCGCCGCAGCCGTATTTAGAGAAGACTCTCCTAATGTCCACAAACTGAGTCTGCGTAGCAAGGGGGAGTTTCCGATTCTCTCAATTGCGGAAACTTTTGGTGGTGGCGGCCACCACTATGCCTCGGGTGCGCCGATGGAAGGTGACTACGAAGAGCTAAAGCTACAAGTTTTAGAAGCCATGCGCACCCTGCTCCACAACGTAAAAAAGTAATAGTTAAAATTTGGAAGCGTTGTTTTTTTAGCGAAAAAACGGCTCAAAAGTTTTCTGTTTTGGAAAGCTAGCTAAAAAACCAATGTATGCGAAAAGCAGAAACGGCAACGCCTTCAACCCACTTTGCGTCCAAACCGAGAGTAAAACTCCATACAGACCAAGCGTCTCAAACAACACATACTGCAAAACCAATGCTATCAACACACTCTGCTTGCGGTCTTTCAAGGGCATTTTCAGAATTCGATTTTTCCGCAATGCCATATAATTTTTAAAAAACAACATTCCCAGAGTAAAGGTGAGCAATCCAAGGATCGAAACCACCCATTCCAAGCTTGAAGATGGTAGCGGTTCACTTTTCACAAAGACAATCTGGCTTTGCACATAAAAAAGACTCATCGAAAGACCAAGACCCACCCAAAGGTAGAGGGCTTGTTTACGAGTGCTTTTCAACATGTCTTGATTCTCTTTTTGCATAGATTTCAGGTACCTTTTCCTTGGCGAGCAGGTCAATTGAATCAATATGTGACGCATCTTACTAATGAAAGAGGACCCAGAGCCTATTTTGATGTTATATTTGATGTCATGGAGAAGACGTACGAATGGACAGACTCAGGCCGAGAAAGCTTGCTTTTGAAGCTGACAATCGAGGCCGGAGAAATTCAATCCGTAGAAATGAAGAGCAAAGGTTGTATGGATTTTCTACTGTTAAGCCAAAAGATGAAATCCAAGCTCATCGGAGCCATTTCTGATCTGTTACCACCCACAGGAGCCGACCACAGTTCTATAATTTGGCGAGAGATGGTGGCGCGCATTCAAGACACCTGGTCACTCCCTGTGGAGCATGCCGAACTTTGCCACTGCCGCAAAATTTCAACAGAAAAAGTAGACCGCTCCATTGTCTATGGAGCCCATAGCGTCGAAGAAGTTCGCAATCGAACTTCAGCCAATACCGGATGTGGAACCTGCAAAGAAGATGTCCAGGCTATGATCAACAATCGCTTAAAGGTCAAATGAGAGATTTTTACACGTACCAATTCGAAGATTTGATGGTTTATCAAACCCCAACACTTT
>CBDUOS010000075.1:0-16475 GCA_965368905.1 uncultured Bdellovibrionales bacterium
CGGATGATTACTGAGACCCCATCGAGTCGGTCAAAACGCACTTGATTGATGATTACGGGATCGATGAATCGCTCGTTACATTTATGGATCAAGTGCGGGGTTTCTAGGGGTAATAAACCTTCAGTGATTTATTACCCGGCTCGATAAAATCGGCGGTGTGACGAAACTCTTCTCTGTGTTTTGCCGCAATCCATAATATCCCTTTCTGTAGTCCAGGTAGAAAAGTTCCTCGAGTTCGGAACTTCAATGACGCCTTACCATTCGAGTCGACCACTTTAAATACCGAAATAACGAGCTTTTTATTCACCTCTGGTGGGAATGTAATATCCTCTTTCTCTACTGAAAGTACGAGGCCCCTTCGCTTCTCTTGTCCTTTGTTGAATTCAATAAACCCCAGTTGGGGAATTCCTTTGGAATGTGTTTTCAAAAACTCTTCGGGTTGATCGGCGCGAAACCAAATTTTAAAGAGTTTGTTTTCGAGGTCATGAGACCAGCCATACAGTGAATGGGATTGGAAAAACTTGTCTGACAAATGAGGTGCCTTTTCCTTAGAAAGTTTTTTAAACAATTCTAAGGATGCAGTACTCCAAAGGGGTAGTCCGCAATAGTAAGTTCCATGTTCTCGTGCATTATTGTGTAGAAAGTGACGAGTTAGAAAATTCTCAATGTACTGGTCAGCGTACATTTTTTGTCCGAAGCTCGGAAGTTTCTCCAGCCAGTGAGAAAACAATTGTTGTTCCGTCTCAGACATTACGTCGGTAAACTTAAACCATTGTTTTTGGTACCAACGCCAATAGCGTTGAACATATTCTTTGACAAATGAATCGGGCGGCAACCCTAAAACTCGATCGAGAGGAAAGGCAACCAATCGAAGTGGGAGCAAGCAAAGACTCGCAATAATTAGCCGTCGCCTTGAGATCACCAACTCACCACCTGGCTTGGTTTGTAAACACTGTTGACTTTTGTGGAGGGAGGGAGGTCCACAACCTCTTTAATTGGAACTAGGTTTATAAAACTTGAATTTGGAAAGTCTTTGGGTAACTTTTGGTAATTGAACGCTAGTTTTCGTTCTTCTTTTTCGATATAGAGGAATGGTTCCTTAGAACCAAAAGGTAGAACACATTGAAAACCGGCGACCTTCAGAGTGTTGATCAAGGTGCTCGTGGCCTCGAGGTGAGTTGTTGACGAACTTTCAAAACGAAAAGAAATAGGGGCGTTCATTATCATAAAACCATCTTGCGAAAGACTTTCTTCTACCTTAATATAAAATTCTTTTGAATAGAGTCGCGACAACTCATAGTTTGTGGGGTAGGGAAAGTCCACAAAGATGGCTTCAAATGATTCATTGTTAGATTTCAACCAAGAAAAAGCATCTTGAGTGACAATCTCGATTTTTTCGGAATCAAAGACCTGTCGGTTGGCTTTACTTAGGCGCCAGTGGCTTCTCGCTAATTCGATCATTTGCTTGTCCAATTCAACAAGCACAATTCTATTCACTCCAGGGATTTGGCGTAATTTATTTGCCAGTAATCCATCTCCTCCTCCCAGTAGAAGTACCTTCTTGGGAACCTCGCCGTGGAGGTTGAGGGCTCCGACACTAAAAGAATCGTGGTAGAGGTCGTGGTAGTAGAGTGAAAACTGGGGCTGTCGATTCAGGTACATATGTAAATCGTTAAAGCCTGTGCCGGCCCCTGGAATTTCGGTTCTTACAAGGTCAATATTTTGGTAGGGGGTCGTAATCCGACGAATATCCGAAAGATCTCTATTCAATTTTAGATAACTCTTTAAAGTTCGAGGGGACAGCTCTGCGACGGTGATTTTGTTATAAGTAACCTTTAAAAAAATTTGCTCCCAGAGAGTGGTCGTCGAGGGCATAATCAATATTGCAGTCGTGATGACGCCCATTCCGATTAGCAGGTAACAATGTTTAATCAAAGTCACAAATTTAACCAAGAAGAGACTTAAGACATTAATGGAGACCACCAAAGCCAAACTGGGATAGAGCCCCAAGTTGGGCAATAGTAAGAAGCTTAAGGCTAAGCTGGCTGTCAGAGCTCCAAGGTAATTCCAAAACAGTAGTGCAGGCCAAGCCAGTTCATGTTTCTTTTGTTGAGATTTCATTAATAGAGGTAATTCGTGACCGGAAAGGAACCCAACCCATCCGATAAACAAAAGAAATAAGGTTTGCAAAGCCAGTAGACTTTCGGGACTTTGCCAATAACTTTTCCAAAGGGTTGCAAAAAAGTATCCAAGAAAAGGAATGGTTAAGACACTGACGATTAAAACTGTTTCGATTTTGACAAGTTGCAGGCCCCAATTTTTTGGTTTTATTAAAAAAGAGCCAAAAGCGAGTCCCATTAAATAAAAGCCGATGGCAAAAGTCATGGCAAAGACCTCGTTGTCGAAAAAGTCTACTAACCATCGGGCCAACAAGAGCTCATAAGATAGGCTACAAAAAGAAAATAAAAAGCTGAGGGCCATAAATGTATTCAGGGGTGGCCACTTCCGTTTGTGTTGTTCTTCGCGAGGACTTACTTTTGCAAGAGATACGACCAGTAGGAAGGTCACTAGAGACAGTAACAAACACACCCAGGTGGTTTGGAAGATTCCTGCATACTGGAAAAGGAATGGAAAGGTCAAACACCCGATAAACATGCCAAAGTAGTCAATCCCGAGGATTTTCGATTCACTTAAATGGTTTTTTTCCCGCCCAAGAAAGATCAAGATTGGAAGATCGAGCCCGGTGATCAAACCGACAACAATGAGGGGTATATAGACAAGTAAAGACAGAGGATTACCTAGTGTCAAGTTTAAGGTATCTCCCACCCAATAGGCACAATAGGGCCCAATAATTGCCAGTGAAGCGAGTCCCCCCGTTGAAAAGAGTAAGAGGTTGCGGTGGCCATAGCGATCATTGAGTTTTGGGTAAAGCAGTGATCCCAAGCCAAGCGAAAAGACGAAGAGTCCGATTCCCAATTGGTATTGAAGGAGAGTGCCACCAAGAGAGGCCGCTATTGTTTGAGTGATGTTAGCTTCTACCAAAAAGCCATTGCAGGCACATAAAAAAGTTATCAGGAGGAGTGTGAAATTTCTTTGCGATTGGGATTGTGTCACTTTTTCTCTGGAGGAGGTTCCAAAGCTTCCATTTGGTAAAACAATTGATCGATGTAACCGTCATTATTGCCAACGCGACCGGGGGGGCCGGTGTAAACAAAAACGTAGCTTCCTTTTTTATCTTTACGGTTGATCAAGGCCACGTGAGCTTTCTGTCCCTTATCGGTGTCAGCACTAATGATCTCGATTGATTCAATGCCTTTTTTTCGGCCAGCCGCAGGGATTCTCTTAACTTCACTAATATTGGAAAGTTTCTTTCCGTTGAGGTTGGGGATCGCATCCTTATCTTCTTTTAAGTATTGCTTTACCTGGTCCATTGTCAGCGGTCCGCGCCGAGCGGCTGCAGTCAGCCCTTCTTTGGAGTGATAATTGTATCCGTAAATGGACTTTACTCCCTCCTCGATTTCAACATCAATGTATTTTAAATGGCCAGGCAGTGGGACTTTCAAGAAGGTCTGTTTTGCAAAGCGGCGCTTACTAATATTAGATTTGATCTCTGCTTTCTGTTTAATCCCCATTTTAGGTGTTGGGTCGGTTTTGGCCTGACGGGCGGATATTGGCCTTTTTATGTTTGGTTGGTTTGAAGAATTCCATACTTTCGGCACTTTTTTAACCAACTGCCCCATGGCAATTGGGGCAATATCTCCTTGCCCTTCACTTTTAAGGGTATAGAATTTATACAGGAGCACGACTCCAAGACACAGCATGAGTGCGAATATTCCGTAGAGTATTTTTTCAAGGGTGTCATGGGGCATACTAAAATTGGAACATATTTACTACGGCGAAGCAACGAGGAAGAATTGATGAAAAATAAGCTGTACTCAGCAAAAGGGATGTCTTTGATTGAGGTAATGATTACCACCGCAGTGGCGGCGATCATTATGGTGGCCATTGGGAACTCACTGATCAGCCTGTATCAACATCAAAGCACTATCTCCCAAAAAGATGAAGGAAACGAGTTTGCCGCCGACTTCTCCCGACTCCTCTCGCAAAACGACGTTTGCAGCACCATGCTTTCTGGGATCAATTTGCCTGCTGCGGCTTCACCCGTCGAGTTTGTTATTCCAGATTATATCACGTCGCAAAAGAGTGCTGCTGCAGTGACTCCTTCCGCCGATGATTTACAAGCGGGAGTTAATATCAACAGTGGGTTAAGAGTCTTAAGTTTGACGATAGAAAACTCGTCTTTGCCAGACCAAGAGATTGATATCGATTTAACTCCTGATGACGGCAATAATACACTAACTCCTGTCATTCGACGAGTGGCGGAGATTGAACTGCGCTTGGGTCTTGTTAAAGCCAACGACATTCAAGAATTAAAGCCCCGCCGTTTTCAAGTTCCAGTGATGACATTGAAGTCGAACGACAATATTCACACTTGTGCGACTGAACTACAAGTGACAGATGCTTGTTCCACCATTGGAAGCGCCTATGACCCGACCACGGGGGCATGCATACCTGCCACCAACTGTTTTATGAAAGGAGCCTACACCGAGGTCGCTTGTACAAGTAGTGACGGTGTTCTCTCTGGATGCCCCGCTCCAGTCTTGAACAAGATCACCAATGGACAAAATTGTCCAGGGGCGGGAATGGCCACTGAGTCAGGTAAAAACAGTTTTGAAATTGTTGAGGATTGCGGAAAGAAATGTACCCGAATTTATGATGTGGAGATTACTTACTTTATTTGCCTTGAGTGCAGTTAATTGCGAAAGACTCTCGCAAACTCGGGGTCGGACTTTCTCCAAATCACAGCATCTAGGATATAGTGGGTCAGTAGAGGTACCACCACAGCGCTTACAGCCAGAGCCATAAGGGCTCTACCTTTATAGGCTGTTGAAGATGCTGACTCCACAAAGTTCACTTGTGTTAAATATTCTAAGAAACCAAAGCCAGCACTCACCAATATGACAGGAATCACCCAGTAAAGAACGGACCACTCTCTTTTCTTGTTACTCTCAAGAACACGGGCCGTTAGAAAAAAGTATGCGACCCCATGGATCACCACCATGGGAAGCAAGACTTGGTCCACCGTGGTTCCGAGATTGAAACAACTGAAATTAACAAGCCCAGGGAACAGAATTGAGAAAAACACGGGCCGACTCATTTGAGCGGTCTTTATTTTTTTAAAAGAATATAGCAAAAAGGTTAGTAGGATGAAAATATTCAAGGCCAAGAACAAGACAAACAAGGTTTGATTGGGAAGAAAAAAGAATTCTTTGTCGTGATAGATTCCGCTGTATTCAAATTTTTTGAAATGGAATCCAATAAAAGGCACGATGGTGAGCGCGTAGATAAATCCCGAACTCCCTTGGGTTTGACCGTTCAATTTTTCATACCATTTAACAATCCCATAATGTTGTCGAGTGTTGTGGTAGAAGGTGGCATAAAGAACAAAGCTCCAAAGATAAGGGACGCCAAAGTAAGCCCAACTAAAAAACGCAAGAAAACAGAGGATGGGAATCCAGAGATACAGAGGATTAGAAAACAAGATCTTTTTATCAAAGTAAGTGCGAAAAGCGGTCGCATAGGCATGGCCAGAATCAATAAAGACATAAGCGACAAGTGCTAACAGGCCCCAGGCTCGCCCTTGCGGGGCGAATGTCAGGAGCGCAATCAGTGGAAATGCCAATCCCCAGAGGGCAAAGAAATCTTTTGTAAAGCTATTGAATATCCATTGTTTTTTCATTTTTCCAGTCGCCTCTCTATGATAGTTTCAATTGCATGCTTCGCTTGTCAATAATGAGCCTAATTTTACTCCTCGTCTCTTGCATTGGTCTGACTTTTGGCCCAGTTGAACCAATGGCTTACGGGCTGTACAATGTTTTTTCTGTCTTGGGGACGAACCCCTCCTTCTCGCCGATCACTGTGGATATGTCGATGATGACCTCGATAGATGGAGAAAATAACTTTGTCTCCCCTCTGCATCTGGAGGCAGTTTCTGAGAATTCTGAGTCCCTTGTTTTGCGACCGAGCGACCTAAACCTTTACCGTTTAAAAATTCCCATAATTTTGTTGTTAGAGCAGGCCGTAGACCAAGTTGATTTAACAGAGGCACGTTATGCCATATGCCATCAGTTGCAAAATCTGCTGGGTAAAAAATTACTAAGTTTTTCTGTGAAAAAGAGAAGTGACGCAATAGGAGAAAGTTTGTTTCAAAAGGAATTTCTTTGTGATTTTGCCACGCTTTAATGATCAACAAGTTTTTTCAGCCTTGCGAGTAACTTGTGGTTTACACCTGTTGGCTCAGCAGCTTTTTGTGCAGCTTCCAAACTTTAACTCCTTTTATGGAAAGACAGGCATGGTAAATCCAGACCTGTTTAAGTTTTTTCGGTCATCACCTTTGTTCTTGATTTGGGAGATGGATAGACTGAAGTTCTCATTGCTCTTACTTGTCATTGTTTTCTCACTATTATTTACCTTAGGAATTTGGGCTCGTCTTATTCATGTGCCGTTGTTCGCCATGACGTTGTTCTTCCAACTCGCTAACCCCATGGTGGTTCATGAACCGCAACAGCTCCTTCAGCTGCTTTTGTTACTCTTATGGTTTGTACCTTACGAATCTCACTTTCGATTGATCCCGAGTTCAGGTTTTGAATCCTATGAGTTTTTACAAGAAAAGTGGGGGCGTCGGATTGTTTATTTGTTACAGGGGTTTTTAGGGTTTTACTACCTGTTGGCAGGGTTAAAGAAACTTCCTGATCCACTGTGGCGCTCTGGAGAGGCGGTCGCTGTGTTTCTTAACTCACCTTACTTGGGTCGCAGTTGGGTGCCTATAGAACTTTTTGCGTGGTCCCCCTTTTCGATTGTCGCTTCTTATGCAACCTTGGCATTTGAGCTTCTCTTTTTGCTTGTAGTCTTTACCAGACATCGGGCCTATCTATTCTTGGGTGGAATTTTATTCCACACCGCCATCTTTCTTTTTTTTGATGTTGGTTTCTTTTGGGCGGCGATGTGGATGTGGTATCCGATTCTCCTTTATAGAAGAACGATTCAGTCTTAAAAGGGGTGCCAAAAAACCATAGGACCTCTAAATTCTTTTATCGGTTTGGGTGAGTCAAAGGAGTATAGGCCGGCAATGCTCCCTCTATTCTCATTGCTGATCAAAAAGTGGTTGCCCTTTTTTACCATGGCATAGCTGTCAGAGAAACTTTTGGGAAGTTCAAGTTCAGTCATTTTATCACAGTTATCCTCGCACAAAATAAAAGGTTTAATAGTCTGTAGATGGTCTTGTAATGATTTTTTGAACAGCAAGCCTTTGTCCTCATCTAGAGAAAGGTAGCCCATGCTTTCGATTCCATTGTCGATCACTTTGAGTTTTTTCTGGTATTTGTTCAAGCTCCAAAAACTTTCAGAGGGGAGCTTCTCACAATTGTCACCGGCACACTCATTGTAATGTACTATTTGCCGTGAGCTAAGGACACTCATGTTATAGAGATCTTCATCATAGTGACGTTCGTTGTAACGTCCCACAACTTTTACGAGTTGAGTCTTCCAGGCACCTGATTTCTGCCACGTTCGGATCACACCTGCTGCTCTCGGTTCAGTGGCGACGCCAGAAAAAGTGGAACCATCGACTGGTTTTTTTCTAAACTCATAAGACTCCTCTTTATTGATGCGCATATGTTTGAGGTTTGGATCAATGACCATGGCGTGAATCGAATTGTATTTCCCCTTAACTCCCCAAATCACTTCAGACGTGGGGTCGTACCCCTTACGAGCCGTTTTTAAGTTAACAACATATTGTGGTTTCTTGCTCCATTGGCTAGACCAGTAGATCTTTGAGCCAATAGAATAATAGAATGATTTGTCCTTGAGCCATACAATTTGATTGGGGCAGGCCTGAGTGCGGTAGTATGTTTTGTCTTTCTGTTTTTTCACATCATACAGCTTCCACTTGCAGACCCCCTGTTGTTTGTCGAGATGGAAAATATGGGAAGCCCAAAGGCCTTTCAGTGGAACCATGATGATAAAGAGACATAAAGTAAGTTTCATAGGTAACCCCCTGTAGATCTCTAGTATGAAGTGTTTCGTGATTTCTGCATAATCGTTGATTCAATTAAAGATGCAAGAGTTCCCGAGTGATCACGAATCAAATTTATGGGCAGGAATTTGCAAAAATCTGTCAAATCAATGGTTGTTTCAGAATGGCGCGCTTATTCGCAAGTGCAGATGTAGAAGATACTGTTACCGGCGGGTGTTTGCTCCAAACCAGTTGTAATGCAATCACTGAGTGCCCCTCCACCAGGGCAACAGCTGCGAAAGTCTTTTTTGGGGTCGGGCAGTTTGCCAGCCTGTAAAATGACAGTGTCGCCACAGATCGGGGCCCGTTGCGGGTTGCAGGACTTCACATTGCTATTATTATCGACTACAGCTGGTAGTCGCACAATCACTGGATTCATCTGCGTATTGCTTCCGCCTTTGCGAAGTCTCTTCACATCCAAACGAACTTCCAGATTCCCAAGCCTATTGGCTCCTTGAATCGAAAGATTACGTATCTGAGCTGATTCGATATTTAAATGATCGTAATGGTTCTGTTCTGCATTCGGGTCAAACAAAGTTCGACCCATATCATTTTCAATTCGAATGTTTTGTGGTTTCATATTTTTTAGAATTCGAACTTGTTTCAAAAGTCTCACACAGTGTTCTTGGCGGTTAAAAATTTGTGTCACTTCTTGGCTCAGATTGATGCGCGACAAACGATCCTCCATCACATTAATCTGCTGGTTTTGTGATGAGATAAATTGTGCGGCTCCCAGGCTGACGATCAACATCAGACTCGCCACCAGCATAACTTCGATAAGAGAAAATCCAGCGTTGCTGGACACTTTGGGTTTCATAGGCATCTTATCGGTAATTTAGGTTCTTGAATTAAAAAAAGTCTATGGGGGCAATACCACCCCAAGGAGTTTGCATATTCGTGGTTTGACCTTGGTACAGTCTAGCCCCGTAATTCTGGATTTTTCCTTCGAAGGTGAAGACTCGAATATCAAATTTCATGGTGATTTCTTCACCGTCTTTGGTAAATGTCTGTTTGCCTGCTGGGCAAACCTCTTGTGCAATGAACTCGGGCGAGTAGATACTGTCGAAAGCTTTACGGGATATGCTTTTGCCAGAAAAGGCACCTTTGCTTCCGAAGCCTTCGCTGGGTTTAAAAAAGAGTTTTTTACGTTGAGACCAAATGTCATCCTTGCTTTCAAACTCTTTGAATATTCTTGTTTCAGGAATGACTTCAGCCAAATCAAGGTTGCGTAAAGCGAGCTCTTCTCTTAATGGTGTCAGGCGCTTTTTGTCTGCCAACAAGGTATACTCTTTTGGGTTGGGAGAAAATTTTCTTGTTTCAGAAAAGTAGTCGTGAGCCAATGCCTTCGATTTTTCCTCGGCCAGGTAGAAATCCGTGTAACGATTGTAAATATTGTCATTCGCTTTTTGCGCGAAATCCTGCAGAGAAACAATGTTAGTGGGGTAACCTTTCTGACTCAGCCATTCCTTAAATATCAAGAACTCAAAATAAAGACCTTCATCTTCAGGGCTCTCATCAAAAATACTGATGGAATCTCCCTTTCTTAGATTGAAAGTTTCTTCAAAACTGGCGAGGAGAACATCAATCTGTGGTGGCTTGCACTGATCCAGTTGGGCACATCGTTGCAAAATTATCGGCAAATAGAGTGAAGCGTTGGTATTGATCTCAATCAATTTTAACCCCTGTGCTTCATTGTAGTGAAAATCAAAACAAGTGAGTAGGCTTTTTGTTTTCGGCCAATTGACGAAGCTTTCAGGAAGATTCAATCGCTGTTGATACTGCTCGGTTCCCTTCACTTCATAAACCCCATGAATAAACGCTTCGATATCGGAATACAAACTCTGAGGAAGTCTGAGGCTAAACGGAGAGAAGAGATTTTTGTTGATCAGGTCCTTTTCTAAGATTTCAGCGTAGGACTCTGGAAAGCAATATTCGATATAAGAAAAAAGAGGCTTTAGATGATCAGAAGACATTAAAAAACGGCTCTTCCATTAGAGAAGAGCCGTCCAAAAATTAAATTAATTAACAGAAACGTGCTTGTCACCAGGACTCCAGCCAGCTCCACAAAGCTCACCCGATTGGAGGCCCTGTAAAACTCGCAGAATTTCTCCAGCGTCACGTCCAACACTCAAGTTGTGAATTCCCATGTACTGAATTGTTCCTTCTGGATCAATTATAAAGGTTCCACGAGTGGCGATTCCTTCATCCTCAAGGAGAACGCCAAAATCACGGCTCACACGTTTGGTCACATCACCGATCAAAGGATACCCGAGATCTTTAAGATCCTCTTGAATCCAACGCTTGTGAGAGTGAACAGAGTCAATACTGCATCCGATCACTTCGGCTCCCAGCTCTTTGAACTGAGGCAAGGCTTCTCTAAACTGGGTGATTTCTGTGGGACAAACAAAAGTAAAATCCAGTGGATAGAAGAATAAAACCGTCCACTTTCCTTTAAAGTCCGTCAAGTTGATATCTTTAAACTCTCCACCGTCAATCACCGCAGGTGCAGTAAACTGAGGGGCTGGTTGACCAATCATAGGCATTTTCCGGCTCCTTATTTAATGGTTAAAGACAATGTTTAGAACTATAGGGCCAGCGAGTCAAAAGAGAATTGAATTCCTGAAACCATTCGTCTAGTTTGCGGTTCTGACGAGGTGAACAATGAAGCTGGTGACGTGGAATGTAAATGGTATCCGTGCCTGCCAAAAAAAGGGCTTTTTGGATTTCATTGAGCGTGAAAAACCTGAAATTCTCTGTATTCAAGAGACCAAAGCTCACACAGAGCAGTTGGATGAGGTATTGATCAACCCCCTCACTTACGACAGCTATTGGACTTCGGCTTCGACGCGCAATGGTTACTCCGGTGTGGCCACTTACTCGATATTGCCAGTAGAAAATGTCGAGCATGGAATTGGTATAAAAAAGTTTGATGATGAGGGGCGCTTTATTGTGACCCAAATTCACGACATTCTTCTTTACAATGTTTATTTTCCGAACGGCGCCGCTCGCGAAGAAAGGCATCATTACAAACAAGAATTCTTAAAAAAGTTTTTGCGCCATCTGATGAAGCAGTTGGCGGCTGGTCAGAAAGTGATCGTAGTGGGTGATTACAACGTGGCTCACACAGATATCGATGTTCACGATCCAGTGCGACTGGCCACTGTCAGTGGTTTTTTGCCAGAAGAGCGAGAATGGTTTTCTCAGTTTTTGGATGCGGGCTTTATTGATACTTTTCGTCATTTTCATCCGGATACGAAAGAGCGATTCAGTTGGTGGTCCTATAGAGAAATGGCGAGACCGGCGAACCGCGGTTGGAGAATTGACTACATTTGTGTTTCAGAAAATCTGAAGGACCAATTGAAGTCAGCTGACATTTGGGATCAGCAAATGGGATCAGACCACTGCCCCGTGGTTTTAGAACTGGAAGTTTAAATGTTTTTTCGTCTTTTGTTTTTATTAACCGTCGTACCCTTTGTGGAGCTCTATTTTTTAATTCGCCTGAGCGATTCCATCGGCTTCGGAAACACCATCCTGATCGTACTCGCTACCGGATTCTTGGGGGCCTGGATGCTGCGCCAGCAAGGGCACTCTATTTTGCTAGAGATTCAGCAGCGGGGGGCCCAAGGACAGCTTCCTTCTGATGCTATTGCGAAAGGTTTTTTTACTTTTATCGGGGGGGTATTGCTTCTGACTCCAGGTATTTTGACAGATGCTGTGGGCTTGAGTTTGATCTTCCCTTTGACTCAAGTGATCTGGAAAAAGTTTTTCCTTTCACAATGGGAGCAAGGGATTCAAAGTGGCAATGTTCACATATACACAAACCGGGGTTTTCGAACCCCGCCACAAAGCGAGCAATACGATCCTTTTGAAGAGCTGCGCCGACGTCAACAGTCCCAAGACCCTAAAGTGATTGATATTGAGGTGCAATCGTCGACAACGATTGAAAAGGAAGAGGATTCATAGGGCAATGCAGTAATTATTTTTTTGGGCCAAATTGTCCCGCGGCCTATTCAAGCTCTAATAAACTCATCTTCACTGTGTCTTTCTTACTCATCGTGTGTCTCCCCTGGAAAGCCCTGGTTTAGGGGGTTTACAGTCAATTATCTTCGGAGTATCTATAGTTCACTTGTAAAACGTTATCCTGAGGGGGAGATATGAAAGCTTTATTCCTAGTTTTAACTTTGAGCGTAACCAGCATTGCTGTTGCCAACTTCACAGACTTCGACAACACAGGCGTCGCCGTCGAACACAACTTACCTGGCATTATCAGCGACCAAAAAGTCGATGATATCGTTTGTGGTAACAAGCATGAAATCAAAGATCACATGGCCCGTATGGGATTCATCATTCGCAGCTTGCGTGAATTGGTGAACGACATTATCGAAGGTAGCAATGCCGACGAGTTAAAAGCCGTTGTAATGATCGATAGCCAAGTCTTGCGAACACATTTGACAGCTGTTCTTCCTAAGACTCCAACGAAAATTAAAGAGATCGATCCTGCCAAGATTCAACAGAACAAAGTGACCTTTCAACGTTATATTTTGAAAATGATTTCTTTCACTGTTGATATTGAAGATGAGTTGTTGAAGCGTCCGACAAACCCTGATGAAATCGCAGCTCAGCGTCTTAAAATCGCCAACTTGATCATCAAAATTGACGAAACAGTGCAAGAAGCTCACAACCTTTTCAGATTCTAGTTCCACTTTCAAAATTTAAGAGATCGCAAGCCTCCATCATCTCCAGTTGGGGGCTTTTTTTGTCATACGTTAGTTGAATAGAAGATAGGTGGCGTAGGCGGAGTACGCGAGAAACATAAGAATCCCAAGGCTGCGCCGGACTCGGTCGCTTTTGACTATATATAGGGTGGCGATGACTAGCGTGGCGGCAGCCATCACATAAAAATCGGTATTTAAAAATCGGCCGTTGATTTCAAGGGCGAAAAAGCTGGCTGTGACCCCGGGAATCGCCAAAGAATTGAAAATATTCGAGCCAATGATATTGGCTATGGCTATGTCACTGTGACCACGAAAAGCCGCAGCGACCGATGTCGCCAATTCAGGGAGTCCAGTTCCGGCAGAGATAATGGTAATGGCAATCACTCTTTCAGAGAGTCCGGCCAGTTGTCCAAGGGTCACACCGCCGCGAAGAGCTAGCTCCGCACCCATAATCAAACCGCCGAAACTAATGGCGAAAAATAGCAACGTGCGCGGAAAGCTTTTCTCCTGCAAATTCTCGAAGCTGGTTTGTTCTTCACGCTCTCGAAAAAATGACAGAACAATAAAGGCCACCAGTGTGCCAAGGAAAACCAAGGCCTCCAGTTTTGATAAAGTTAAGTCAAAAAGACTTAAAAAGAAGAGAAGTGTTGCCGCCACCAGGACGATCCAAGAGACACGAGTTCCCTTTATCTCTCCATGAGGTTGTAGAAATAAAGACAAGCCACCAACAGCTAAGATATTGAAAGTATTGGAACCCATTATGTTTCCGATGGAGATGTCACTGCTACCTTTTAGGCCGGCCATAAAACTAGTCACCAATTCGGGAGCTGAGGTTCCAGCGGCAATAATGGTCACTGCAATCACGGACGTGGGGACTTTCCAGCGCTGTGCAATTCGAACCGAGGTTTCCACAAGCTTATCACCGGACAATATTAGGAGAGTAAAGCCAGCCAAGAGAATAAAGAGATTGTAGACAACTAAGACCACGGGCTAATTCCTATATGACATTTGTAGGGGAGTCCCAGTAGGACCTATCCATTTCAGGGGACTATGCTAGCATGAAAGGATATGTATCTCATGCGGATTTTCATACTCAGTGGTCTTTTAATATGGCCTCAAATTGGATATTCTCTTTGTGTGAATGTAAGCCAGGCCAACCTTCGAGCCGGGCCGAAAGCCAATAGTAAGCTACTATGGACTGTGGGGCGCTACATGCCTTTGTTAGAAGTCGACTTGCAGGACGGATGGTACCTGGTCAAAGATGTGGATGGTAAAAAGATGTGGATCTACAGCACATTGGTTACTGATGAATTTGATTGTGCCGTTATTAAAGTAAGTTCCACTAATTTGCGAAGCATGCCAGACTCCAAAGCCGCTCAGACACCTTTAAGTGTGGCCTATAAATATCAACCCTTTAAAAAACTACAGCGTGAAGACAATTGGCTGTATCTACAAGACTCTTATGGTGGGAAACATTGGGTGATTGATCGCAACTTATGGGAGCCATTGGAGTACACAACGCTCAGCTATTAAGCAGGGCCATTGAGTGTTTTATTAGCAGAATTTCATTCACTATCAATTAAGTTAATAGCCTGTTTGAGAATTGTATTGATGTATTAATAGGTTACTACCAAAAAGTCGGGCTTTTTGGATTCTGCGGTAAACGTTTGTGTAAGAAAGTGAAGGCCCATTTTAGAACGAGTTAAACCCGCGACAGTGTTGACTTTTGTGGGGTATCTTAGAATTACTTAAAATTAAATTGTGGAAACCTAGACCTGACAAGGGTCTGGAATATCTATGGTTTTACGGTTTTAACCGAAATTCGGCTTGCCTTTTTTTCCGCTGGTGTGTCTAAATAGATCAGTTCCAAAGATGGGACTGAATTAGAATTACTAATACCGACATTAAACACGTTGATAGGGGGGGAGATGTCAAAAATTAGTAAGGGTTTGGTGGAAGAGTGCAAAGCAAAGCTTTTAACTTCCAAGGAAGACCTTCTCAATAGAGTTCAAGATATTCGCAAGAATTTGCACACTGAAGAGAAAGGCGGAGATGAAGCCGACCAAACAGTTCGCGTGTTAAACGAGAGTGAAGTCCTTGGACAGCATGATCGTATCCGCAAGCAACTGTTCGAGATCGAACAAGCTTTAGCTCGGATCGAAGGTGGAACTTACGGAATCTGCGAAGAGACCGACGAGTACATCGAAGCTGAACGGCTTTTGGCGATTCCTTGGACGCGTTTGAGCATTGAAGGCGCAGAAATCCGTGAAAGCCTTAAGCGTAAATACGCTCGTTAATATTAATCATTTCTTAAGTTTCGTGCTGGTGACTTTGTTGGTTGCCAGCTGCCAAACAAATCATCGCGAGAACAGGGGCGAATGCTCTCTTGTACCTCTGTGAATGTGACCTTATCCTCTAAACGGTCGGACCAGTGCACAGAGGTCTACCAAGCTCCTCAATCGAATCCTGACGCCTCAGAGGGCGATGCCTCTAAATCTGTAGTTTGATTTTAATCACCGAAGCGGGACTCTGAATCGAGTTGGATTTCTAATTGTTCTGTAATTTCTTCGGCTGACCAAATTTTGCCTTTGCCGACGCCGGGACAGAATCCGGCCACCTCTTTGTTCCAGGTTTTTGCATCCATCACTTCGGGCCAAAAGGGCCAGGTTCGACATTGTGTTGGCCGGCCTTCGTAGACGCTGCATTTTTTATCTTTTAAAAACTGGCAATGTCCGTCTTCACCATCAATCAGGTGAAAAACTCCATCTTCGTTTCCACAATATTCTTTGGTGAAGGTTCGAGTGGTGAGTCCCAGTGCTTTGGCCATTCGAATGCGGTCCTCTTTGGTCATATAGACAAAGCCATACTCGCCATGAGAAACGCAACACTGACCCGAGCCCTGGCATTCGAACTGAATACCAGAGGCCCACCATTCCTTAGTATCACTCACCTAAAACTTTGCAATCAATGATGTAGTGAAAGTGAAGTCTGTGAACTTGGTTGCACCTGGAGCCAATTTGTAACGATAGCGGCTTTCATAAGCGACTTTCAAAGAGAACATGTCTGTAAGCACAGAGGAAAGGTAAGGACTGTAATTCAAACGATGATCATGGGAGTAGTCAGTGATACTGGCCAAGAACTCGACCCAAAGTCCAATCGCAAAAGTTTTACTGTAGTTGTAATCGGCTTGAGCGAACAGGCGAGCGTAATGATATTCGGGGTGTAAGAGGCTCCCCACACCAACTCGGTCAGCGGCCACGGGGGCTGAAAGCAAGAGCTCTCGTGTGTACCGATAGCCAGCCTCAAAGTATTGTTGATAGTTTTTTGAGTTGGCGGTGAAGTATTTCACACCAAGATCTGAATCGTGTCCTTCTCGTACCCCTTGGAAGCGATCGCCTCTCCAACCATGAGTGACGAAGCCGTTAAACCATTTTGGCGTGAAAACTTTTTCGTATCGAAGGGTGGCGGCCCAGTTTTCAGCAGAAACGTTATTAACTCTCGTAGTTTGGTCTAAGCCCGATGTTTGGATGTAGTGACCCGTGAGTTGTAAGATGTCCCAGTTCCAAAAATAAGAGGTTCTGTGTTTGACTGATGTGGTCTCGGACTCGGAGTTTCCACCAGTTACA
>CBDUOS010000076.1:0-16368 GCA_965368905.1 uncultured Bdellovibrionales bacterium
GCTGCCAATCGTCGCGCTAATTTCGTTCCTGTTCAGTAAGGAATTATGATCAGCCATTTTAGGTTTTTAAAGAAGGGGCACTGGATACTGTGCCCTTTACTATTTCTAGCCTTAGGTTGTGTGAACAAACAACCACCCAGAGAAGAATACAATCTGGCCAGAGTCGCTCTGCGGGCGGCGAAGGTTAGCGAAGCAAAGCGTTATGCCCCCAAGGTGTATTCTCAAGCCCGTCGTTATATGAGAAAGGCTGAAAGGGCTTACAAAGATCGATATTTTGACAAGTCCACTGAATATTTCCGCAAGTCGCGGTATTATTCAGAAAAAGCCGAGAATATCTCTCGGGTGAAGATGTTTAAGCAAGGAGCCATGGGACCATGAAAATCGTGTTGTGTGTTTTAATGATGGTGTCAGTCGCGGGTTGTTTGAAAACCCGATCTCAATTGAAGGGTGACGACTCTGGGAATATGAAAACCGACTCTGCAGGCACTTACGTGGCCGGCCAAATGAATCAACAACAGCGAGCCCAAATTGATTCGCGATTTTTTGAAATTGATAGAGATTTCCGCGAACTGTATGGGAAAATTGAAGTGATCGAAAGGAAGCTGCAAGAAACACCCACTTCGGCCAACGCTCCAACCACGACGGCTGCTGGTGGCGCTTCTGATGAAAAAATTAAGGCTTTAGAAAAAAGAATTTCAACGCTTGAAGAAGCCCTTTTGTCTCTTGATAAAAGATTGGGCGAATTGAGTAAGGGAAAGGCGAGTGGTGACTCGGCCTTCAATGTGGAGCAGAATCTTAAAAAAGCCAAGGGTCCGTTTGGTCGGGGAGAAGTTCTTTTTAGTGCCGGCCGGTACGAAGAGGCCATCTCCAACTACGACAAGTATCGAAAAAAGTTTCCACGAGGTCGTCGTTATGCTCAGGCCACTTTACAAATGGGGCTTTGTTTTCAAAAACTTAAAATGCATAACGATGCCAAAGCTTTTTATAAAGAAGTGATTCAGCGATACCCAAACACTCGAGTCTCCATTCGAGCTGAAAAAAATCTGAAAAAACTGTAGTGCAGCACGTACTAGCCATAGAAACCAGTTGTGACGACACATCGGTGGCTATTGTTGATAGCCATCGAAATGTTAAGTGTTGTTTGGTGGCTAGCCAAGATTTGGCCCACAAACCATTTGGTGGCGTGGTTCCAGAAATCGCAAGCCGCAATCACACAGCTGACTTACTTCCCTTAATTGATCAGGCATTTAAAAACACCAGCCTTGATTGGACACAAATATTAGGGATTGCCGTAACCAATCGACCAGGGCTGGTGGGTTCACTTATTGTCGGCCTAGTGACAGCAAAGAGTTTGGCATTGGCAAAAGATGTTCCTTTTTTGGGAGTGCATCATATTGAAGGCCATCTAATGGCACCATTTTTGAAAGATCAAAAGTACACCGGTCCAGATTTTTTTAATGAACCCTTTGTTGCTCTTATTGTTAGCGGTGGGCACACCCAACTCTATCACGTACAAAAATTTGGTGAGTATCAGGTATTGGGGCAAACCATCGACGATGCGGCCGGTGAAGCCTTTGATAAATTTGCAAAAATGCTGGGTCTTCCTTACCCTGGCGGAGTCGAAGTGGATCGTCGTGCCCAAAGTGGAAATGCGACAGCCTTTTCCTTTCCTAAACCGCTTTACAATGAAGACAGTTTTAATTTCAGTTTTTCCGGTTTGAAGTCAGCGGCCCAACGCACACTTGCTGCGATGACAGATGTTGAAATAAAAAAGCAAGAATTCGACCTATGCGCCAGCTATCAAAAAACGGTAGTGGATGTGTTAGAGAAAAAACTCAAGCGAGCTATAAAAGAAACTGGAGTGAAAAATTTTATCGTCAGTGGCGGCGTGAGTGCGAACTCGGGGTTACGGCAAGCTTCTGAAAAAATAGCCAAAGACCTTGGGGTGGGGATGGCGATGCCACCCATTCGTTTTTGCACTGACAATGCGGCGATGATTGGTTTGGTGGGGCTGTTGCGAATGCAGAATGGAGAAGAGTCCTCCCAAAATCTGGCACCCTCTCCTAGAGCGCCATTATGAGTGTTCCATTGAAGGAAAAAATAAAAACTCGAATGGAAGAACTGGGGATTCAACCCAAACGCTCCCTGGGACAGAATTTTTTAGTGAGTGATGGTGTTGTGCAAAGAATCCTTGCCGCTGCCGAAGCCGAACAGTTTGATGAAGTTTTTGAGATTGGTCCGGGCCTGGGAGCTCTTACCGATGATTTAGCGGCTTGCAACTCCAATTTGCATTTGCTTGAAATGGACAGTGCTTTTGCCAATTATTGGCGAGAAAAAGAGTTTACGGTTCATGAGGGGGATGCTCTCAAGCATCGTTGGGATCAGCTGACCTCAGAGGACGTCAAGCGGCTGTTGGTCAGCAATTTGCCTTACCAGATCTCAGCTCGGATTGTTGTCGATTTTTCGGTTGAGTTCCCCATCTTTGATCGGATGGTTTTAATGTTTCAGAAAGAAGTGGCGCAAAGAATCCAAGCCGACCCAGGGTCTGGAGACTATGGGCTTCTCTCTGTGGTTGCCCAAACCTATTGGACGATTCACAAAGTCTCCGAAGCGGGAGCTGTGGATTTTTTTCCAAAGCCCAATGTGGCCAGTCGAGTTCTTCGTTTTGAAGTCTCGCGAGACTCGACTGTAGGTCTAAATCACCGAGACTATTTGAAATTTTTAAAACTCTGCTTCGCCAATCGGAGAAAGGTCCTTTTGCCAAAATTGACGGTTTATAAGGGTAAAGAAGAGTTATCCAAGCTATTTGCCACTCACGGAATCGACCCTAAAATACGAGTGGAGTCTCTATCTTGGACTCAGTTGCTAGACCTGTACAGGGACCTGAAAAAAGGGTAAACCCGGTATATTGAATTTAGCTTAGGGCCAATGGACTATTAAAATGGGTATTAAAATCATTGCGGACAACAGAAAGGCACGTTTTGACTACGAAATCGTAGACAAATTCGAGGCAGGTCTGGTTTTAACTGGCAGCGAAGTGAAAAGTATTCGCGATGGAGCGGTCAATTTAAAAGACTCCTATGTGTCTTTTCGTAATGGAGAGGCCTTTTTACAAAATGCCCATATCAGTGTTTACCAAGCCAGTAGCATCAATAATCATGAACCGGAACGTTTGCGCAAACTTCTTATGCATCGAGAAGAGTTGGATAAAATAATGGGGCGAGTTCAAGAAAAGAGCCTCTCCTGTATCCCTTTAAAGATGTACTTCAAGCGTGGTCGGGTAAAGATCGAAATCGGTTTGGGTCGAGGTAAGAAAAAGCACGACAAGCGCCAATCGATTAAGAAGAAAGAGTCCGATCGCGAATTGGCTCGCGCCCTTAAAAAATAACCCAGACAAAAGGCTGGCACTTCTGTTCTGTGCAGCCTTGCTCCGAACATGAGATCGTAATAGCATCTAAGTATGCTGAAATTCACACTATTTTTAATCATTTTTACACTGCCTTCGCAACCGTGGGCCGATGAATCCAAAGAGAATTCGCAAGAGTTGAGTCTGAAGCAAGACCGTGAACATTTGGATCAACTGCGAAAAGACATCCCGGAGGATGTCAAAAGTGAAAATGACGACTTGGCTTTTATTCTAAAACTTTTTGAAGACAAATCGCGCTACCATGGGAAAATTCGAAGTGAATTCAACCGGGTTTACAATCGACGCAAGAAAAACAAACAGAAGGAATTTAAGCGAGAAAGAGACAAGTACACAAAAGAAGAAAAGAAAAATCGTAAGAAGTTTATTGCGGAATCGAAGAAGAAAAGAAAAGAGTTTTTAGAAAGAAAACCCAGCAAGGGTGAGAAGAAAGATTTTTTCGAAGATGAAAGAACAAAGCGCAAAGAGTATTTCGCTGACGAAAAAGAAAAGCGACGTGATTTCGAATCTGATTTAAGAGCCCGCCGAAAAGAGTTTGACGATTTTATGCGGTCAAAAAGAAAAGATTTTGACGATCGACTTTTACAATTTAAAAAAGAACAAAAAGAAATGAAAGAAATGGAAAAAAAGGCTAAGATGCAAAGAAATCGCCCGAAAAGCATTGCCGTCGAAACCCAGCTGACTCCTCAGAACGAACAGTATTTGGAAGATTTCAAAAAAATACCCAAACGAGGTGGAAGCAAATTGGCGCCGCCCGAAGAAAAATAAAAAGGAGTCGCCTATGAATTGTCCACGATGTGACACAGATACAGTGGAACTCTCAAGTAATGGCATCAAAGTGGATGTTTGTATGGAGGGTTGCAGTGGAATTTGGTTTGACCCATTTATTTTTAAAAAGTTGGATGAACCCCATGAAGCGGAGGATTCATTCCTACAAAAGTTGAGTGAAGGAAAGATACAAAAAGTCGATTTGGAAAAGGAAATCGACTGTCCACGGTGTGACAAGCAACCGATGTTTCGTCGTTTTTTTAGTGTTCGTAAGTCTGTTGAAATTGATGAGTGCCCTAAGTGCGCAGGAGTTTGGCTGGATGCCGGTGAACTGACACATATATACGCATTATTTAAATCTGAACAAGAGAGAAAGGCCGAAGCCGATATCCTGTTGGCAGAACTTATTGGCGAGGACTTAGAAAAGCTAAGTCAAGCCAGTGAAGAAGAGCTTGAAAAGAATCGGCGTTTTGCTCGAGCCTTACGTTTTTTATGTCCCTCTTACTATCTTAAGGGTGAGACTGATTGGGGGAATTTCTAGTGAAGTGTTTAAGGTGTGATACCGAGATGGAAGTTATCAAGAACGGCGATGTTGAAGTTGATGTTTGTATGGAAGGTTGCGGAGGCATTTGGTTTGACCCGTTTGAATTGAAAAAAATGAACGAGAAAAGTGAAATCACTCAAGAGTTTATGCAAAAAATTTATCGCTCGAACCGCAAACCTGTGGACACAACACCTCGATTGAATTGTCCAAAGTGTAGTGCAAAAATGTTGCGCCACTTTCATAGCGTACGTAGAGAAATTGAGATTGACCAGTGTTCTTCATGTTATGGTCACTGGTTGGATGGTGGAGAATTGTTAAAAATTATAGGGCAATTTAAAAGCCAAGAAGATCACAACCAAGCAACGATTGAGTTCTTTAAAAAACTTCAGTCTTAGTTCGAGTTCGTCTACCTAGGTCTAGAGTGCCTTGTATAACATAATGATGTCGCTTTTTTTTTGACTTGGTATTCGGTAGCCTATAAGGGTTCAAGTTTAAACATGAAAAGGGGGAGAGATGACTAAAGCTCTTTTGGTTGTGATGATGAGTGCGTTTCTAGTAGGAGCAACAGGTTGCGCTTACGGACATTCTTTGCGCGTTGGTAAAAGTAAAGTGTTGGTGTTGAAAAATGATGGATTACTTTTTGGTCTTCTTCGTAAAGCTCACGTTTGTGATGTAACACCTGCCGGTCTAAAAAACTGCAGTGAAGATGAAAACCCATAGGGTTTAAATTGACATAGAAACTTAAGAAGGAAGCCTAGGGTTTCCTTTTTTTTGTCTTTTTTGTATCGACTTTTTTAGAAAAGATCTTTTCTAAATCTTTACGAGTGAGGGGGCGATAATCACCGGACTTCAGTGCTCCAAGCTTCAGTTGCCCTATGGAAACTCGCTTCAGTTTTTCAACATCATAACCGACTTTTTCGAACATCTTACGAACTTGACGGTTCTTACCTTCAGCAATCGTGATTTCTATCCAGTCTTTAGCATCTGAACCTTTTTTCAATTTTTTGATATGTAAGGCTCGTACTCGCCCGCCGATAATAGAGACACCTCGGCGCAGTTTATCCATTTTAGCCTGGGTAAGGATTCCATTGAGTTTTGCGTGGTAAGTCTTTGAAATTTTAGATTCTGGGCTCGCGATTTCGTTCGAAAAGTCTCCATCGTTGGTCATCAAAAGAAGACCTTCGGTATCCCAGTCTAAGCGGCCCACTGGAAAAATTCGTTTTCGAATTTTTTTGAAAAAATCCATTACTGTTGGGCGTCCCATAGGGTCGACGGTGGTTGTTACCACCGATTTGGGCTTATTAAAAACAAAGTAGACGGGTTGAGGCTTGGCTTGCACCAGTTTGCCACTCACTTTGACGCTGTCTTTGTTCGGGTCAATTTTAACACCCAACTCAAAGACTTTGCGGCCATTGACCTGAACCTTACCTTCATCAATGAGTTCGTCGGCCTTGCGCCGGCTGGCGATTCCATGGTCGGCCAAGTATTTGTTCAGGCGTATTAGGGAGTTGCCAGAACTTTTCATTGCTATCCTCGCTTTGATTAAGACATTTCCTGAGCCAGTTGGTCTACCAAAGCTTGAATCACATTGTCATTGATAAAAACGTTCTCTAAGGCGTCTCTTCCCCTTTCCAGAGCTGCTTCTCCGAAGCTATCAGCCTCAGGGTGGTTAAGTCGGAACAGCTCTAGAGACTTTTCGAGAGCCTGTACAAGCTCTTGGTAATCGGGGTCGGACTTCTTGTCGATGTAGTATTGCTCTAATGATTTTAAGGGATAGTAGATCTCTGGGAACTGGTTCACTCGACCGTTGGGTTCCGCCTTATTTTGAAAGATATACCCACGAATGATCATTCCTTTGAGGTTTTTTCCATCCACTCGAAAACGGGCATAAGAACTGGAGTCCACCTTAAGGTATTGGGTGATGCCGCTTTTTAGCTCCAATTGGTCATTGTACTGAAGCTGAATCGACATCGAGAGGGGCTTTAGCTCTCCTTGTTGGATTAACATCAAGGGAGTGGAGTGAGTGACGGTGACATGACCCGTGGGAGCCTGATTGAGTAAGATATAATTTTTATCACGAGTGTAGAAGACGCGGTTTTTGCTGCCCTCTTCGGTGTTCGCTTGGGCCCACTTTTCAAAAATCTGAATGCCTTCAATACTGTTCTTGATCGGCACCACCTGCCAGTGATCGGGAAATACGAAATCTTTCATGCTCCAATCGAGCATATAAGTCTCATTGTAGTGCTGGAGAATGTATTGCAGCTCTTGCGATAGGCTCACAGCATGCTCTTGCCAGTGTTCATGAAGTAGGGCCATCCGACAAAAACGTTCGAACAACTCAGGACTGAGAGGGGTGTCTTTATCGCAGTGATGAATAAGGAAATGGTACAGACATAGACGCGCCGCATCTTTGTTCGGCTGGAAGGATAACATATGTCTTGCAAGATGGGTTGTAGTATTCATAACCTATTAAAAGGATAGGGGTAATTTAAGACCCCGTCCACAAAAATAAGGGAGCGCTGTGAATCGAAGACTCAATCCAGACCTATTCGGACCGAACAACTCCCCTATGGAGACGGAAGAGGGCAATTACTCTGCTGTGGCCACTCGCCAATTGCAAGCCGAGTTAAAACAATCAAACAAGCGGATATCTCATCTAGAAAGTTTGGTTGAGGTGTTGCAATCCCAGATGTCGGCGATGACCCACAACAATGAACGACGTACTGATGCGTTCTCGAAGGCGCTCAGTGAACTGGAGAAGGATTTTAGAGAGCAAACTCTCAGCCAGGCCCGTGCGCAAAAAATGGTAGAAGAGCGTTTTCGCGATCAAAAAATTAAAGATGGTCAGATGGAATCGATTGTTGATCGTTTCAACACGAGTTTAAGTCACTTTGAAAACAAGCTGTCTTCATTGCAAAAAGTTCTTTCGGAAAAAGAAATGACACTTTTGACCTACCGGAAGATTCTTGAACAAATTGTTGAAGAGGTTGAAAAACTCAAAAGACCCATTCCCGATAAATTTCTTTAATTTTTTATTTTGTTAAAGCTTGATCCATACGCTTTATGAAAAGCTTGGCCTCTTCGAATCCAGTGAGCGTCAAATCTTTACGAACCGTTCCGGTTTCGTCGACAAAGATCATCGTCGGCAGTCCATAGACCTCATACTTCTGTTGCCAATCGACCAGTTCATCAAAGGGTGAAGTCGCATCCACTTTTAGCATGATAAAATTCCTGCTTCGTTCAATCACGGGGTCTTTAGTGAAAGTGAACTTGTCCATTTCGACACAGGCGGCACACCAGTCCGCATAGAAGTCAATGATCACCGGGCGTCCGTCGGCTTTGGCTTTATCAACCAATTCGGGTGAAAAGGGCTGCCAGGTTACTTTGTGGTCTGACTGCTCAACCTGATTAGCGATGGGCACAGACTTTTTCAGTAAAGGCCAAGCGTAGTAAAAAGACATAGCAAAAAGTATCAGCGCCAGGACAGTTTTAATCGTATTCATCCAAGCGCCGGAGCGAGGCATTTTATTGGCCATCTGACTGAAAGTTCCCAAGATGATAAACAAAATTCCAAAACCCATAGCGAAAGTGAATAATAAGAGAAATCCAAGACTGCTGTTTTGGGATCGAGCAATATAAGCCAAGACTCCAACTAACACGGGGCCTACGCAGGGGCTGGCGATCACACCTGCTAGCAGACCAGAAGCAAAAGCACCGACGAAACCATTGCCGCCTTGGCTATTGGCGTAGCGGTTTCGAATAAAAGCTGGTGCTTGCATTTCAAACAGACCAAGAAGGCTTAAGCCCATGGCAAAGAAAATCGCACTCATAAAGATGATGACGGCAGGGTGACTTATCAAAGATCCAAAAAGTTGTCCGGTTTGAGCCGCGATCACCCCTAGCGAAGCGTATGTTAAACCGATTCCAAGTACGTAACTTAAGCTTATTGAGAATGACTGGAGCTTGGACCGCTCTTTGTTGGTTCCTAAAACGGCCATGGTGATTGGAATCAAGGGGTAGACACAAGGCGTGAGTGAGGTAAGGAGTCCAAACAGAAAAATCAGAATCAAGGCATAGCCGAGGTTGCGATCGATTTGCTCCTGGATAAATTCGGAAGAAGATATATCTTTGCTGGAACCATCTGCAGAACCTCCCACAATATTGGTTTCAACTAGAAACTCATGGGTTCGAGGTGTGAGGCAAAACTTCTTGGTGCAGGCAATGTAAGAGATGGCCATCTTCATCTGAGAAATCTCAAGGAGGTCAGGGGGCATTTCCACTTGTGCTTTTAACGTGGCCTGTTTGTTAACTCCCATCTTTTTCTTTTTCACTTTGCCAGTGGTGTCTTCAAACTCAACGAGCGGGGCGATACTCAGCTCTCCCACTTGGATCTCTGGATTGATTACCTTCAATCGGAATCGGTCGTGATAGGCAAAAAAGCCCTCTTGCAGTGTCAGTTCAACTTGCAAATCGGCCAGTTCACCTGCGGTGATGGTGTCTGAGACGAAGAAGCCACGAGCCGACAAAGGGTTTAACTTCGACAAATCTTGCTTGTCTTCGGCTAAAGCAGAGGTGGAGAAAACGAATGCGAGCGATAACAGGAATGCGATCATACTTGATTTTAATAGTTTGAGGCCAAAAATACAACGAATCCTCCTTGTGAGAGTTTGGAATTCTCGTGATAATAAGATAGAAACAGAGGCTTCAAGGTTGAAAATGGGATCTTTAAAGCTAAAAAACAAGGAATTCTCAGAATGAAAGATCAAACTGTACTGTCGAAAAAGTGGTCTGAATTTCCTATCATTGCGATAGATACTGAGACAAGTGGCCAGTACCCGATTCAAGATGACCTCTGTGAGCTGGCCGCGGTCAAGTCTGTGGCAGGTCAGGTGGTGGATACATACCAGGTTCTAGTGAAGCCCCGCGAGAAAATGTCAGATTTTATAATTGGAATTCATGGAATCACCAACGAGATGGTCAAAGATGCTCCACCGATTCATGAGGTGCTACCGGACTTCATAAAATTCATCGAAGATGGAGTCATCGTAGGACACCATTCTCCCTTTGATTTGGGGTTCCTTGTTTATGATATGGAAAAATTAAAAATTCCAATTCCGAGCCAGCCGGCTATGTGTTCTAGTTTAATTTCACGAAACTCCATTGTTGGCCCGCCCAATCATAAACTGCAAACTCTGGTAAAGTATTTGGATTTGGATGGGGGACAGGCTCATCGAGCTCTTGATGATGCCAGTGCGTGCTTGCAGCTTCTTTTTAAATGTTTTGAGAAGAAAAAAGTAGCAACTTTCGAAGATGCTTTTCGATTGCAAGGATCACCGCTGTGGTGGCAAGATTTTTCAATGTATGGAAAAACTTTGCAGAGCCAGCAATGGGCAAAGGTGATTGATGCCATAGAAAATAAAAAGAACCTTGAGATTATCTACTCAGGTGGCTCCATGAAAGGCAAAAAGAGAGAAGTGAGACCGATTTCAGTGGTGTGCAGTCCGACTGGCGATTTTATGGTGGCCTATGATCCGAAAGAGCCGGAACAAACTAAGCGATTTTATTTTAAGAAGTTAGAAGAAGCAGAAGTCCTACCTTAGGACGAAAGTTCTTGTGCCGAATCTTTTACTTCGCTGGCGCCTTCAGGCAAAATAGGTACAGAAATGACCTCATTCACCGGACGCAATTCTTGTGCGATTTTTTCAGCTAAGTCTTCCAATTCAGGAAACTCATCGCCTTTGCGTAGCCGCAGACGGTAGTAATTCCCATCAATGTAGTTATCGATAAACTTCTCAAAGGCGTAGACGGGGCCGACAATGCGGTGGGATAGCTGTTTTCCAACCATAAATAAAAAGGCGGTAAAAGCGATACTCACAGTAGAGAAAGTAACGAGGAATGGAATTAAAAATTGATCTAAGAGTTTGGTATTGTTCCCCATCAAATCAATAACAACATAGCGAAGGAAGGTGTACGAGAATACACCAGCAATTAAAGAGAATCCGAGTCCACAAGTGACAAGGATATAGCAATATCGAAGTTGAAACTTTGGATGAATCCATGCCACTTTTCGTAGGTTATCTTTTGGCCAAAGATTGTCTTGGTCCTTCAGTAAAGCGTGACCCATTAGATAGTATCCGCACCATTGTAGAAGGTCGGCGAGATTAAAGACTCCAGTACTGAGTGATTTGTTGCCGAGAATTATAAAATCAATAACGTGACCCCAAAGAGTTCGATCGATTACATTTCCTAAGATTCCGCCAATGAGGATCGACATACCAATACGCAGTCGCATGGAGCGAGTTGGAAGCAGGTATTGAAAGATCACAAAAGAAAAAAGAAGGAATGCGCCACCTGTCGAAAGCGATACAATTCGAAGCACAGGAGGCAGGTCGGAAAATAATCCCAGCATAGCTCCTTTGTTGAAATGCAATATGATGTGAAAGTAATCCCAATGAAACTGGGGAGACGCTTTTAAGACCATGTATTTTGAGACTTGATCAACAGCAATAACACCAAAGAGAGCGGCTAGAACCCAAAAAAGGTCTTTTCTATTCATTGCAAAAACCTATCTGTTCTAGGCTATTTTCATAGCGAATTCGATTTTTATTTTCCACTACTCTATTCTACTGGGCGAAGTTTAATCCCACAACAGTCTGATTGCGACCTCGCCGTTTAGCCTGATACAAGGATTGGTCAGCACTGATTATAAGCTCATCCACAGAGTTGGCGTGTTCAGGAGCTGTTGCAACGCCTAGACTAATGCTTAGGGGGTAATTTTTGAAGTTCATTTCCAATATCTTAGTCCTCATACTTTCAGCTACAGCTAAGGCTTCTGTGGAGGACGTTTGTGGAAGGATAACGGAAAACTCTTCTCCTCCGTAGCGAGAGATGGATGCGTGTTGGGGTGTTAAGTCTTGTAAAGTCCCAGAAATTTTTTGTAAAAATTTGTCCCCTTCAGGGTGGCCAAAGCGATCATTAAATTTTTTAAAATGATCCACATCAATCATAATAAGTGAGAGGTTTTGATCTTTCTTTTTATTTTTATCCCACTCCAATCGAATTTTCTCTTGGAAAAAACGATGATTTGTCAGCTGTGTTACAGGGTCGGTGATTGAAAGTTTCTGCAAACGTTCACTTTCAACCAAACGATTGTGGATCTTTTGAGCCTCCACCAATTGAATCAACAATTGATCATTCTCCCATGGTTTCATAATAAACTTATGGATTTTTGCCGAATTGATTCCCTCTTCGATCGCTTTCAAATCCACTTGTCCAGAAATCAAAACTCGACTGGCTTGCGGAAGTTTTTTTTGAACACGATTGAGAAGGTCAATACCACGATCCAAGCCCAGCATATGGTCACTGATGACAATGGAGATATCAGGATTATTCTCAATGGCTTGATTGGCCTCGTCGGTCGAGTTGGCCTTTAAAATCTGAAATCGACTGCGAAGGGTGCGTTCCAACGAGTCCAAAATGTTTGGCTCATCATCAACGCAAAGAATTTTCGCTTTATTCGGTTCGTTTATCATCCTTATAAACCTTTAGCAGAGAGCTGAAGTCACCATTGATCGGAAGTTCATAATCTTTTACTCGCTTGTGAACAATCGCTACTTGTTTTTCATACCACAAAGGGATGGTCGGGAGTTCGTCAAACACGATCTCTTGCGCTTTTTTATACAATGCCTTGCGTTTGTTGATGTCAGGCTCTCGGTAAGCGGCATCCACCAGACGATCGAATTCTTTGTTGTAGTAGTAGCCACGATTTCGTCCCGGTGGGGTCATTTTGGAGTGTAATGAAAAGCGATAAATGTCGGGGTCATTGATGCCGACCCATTTCATTACGGCCATATCAAACTTCCCTGTTCTAATATCTTCGTAATATGTTCCCCATTCGTAAGTTTGCTGCTCAACGGGTAAGCCCATGGACTTCAGTTGATGAGTGATCACACGCCCTTTTGCTACAGCCTCTTGGGTATTGGAGGTTTTTAACACAATTCTTTCACCTTTGAATTTCGCAAAGACCTCTTTTATTTTTTGCGGACTTAAATGTTTATACTTTAAGCCGTCATGGTGAAAAGGGTTGATTGTCGTCACAATTGAAGTGGCCTCTTCGGCAAATCCTTCAAGAGTGTATTGGATAAGGTCCTTGCGATCCACAGAAGAGCTGATGGCATGACGAACCTCTTTGTTTTTTAAAAATGGATGTCGTAGATTCAAAAGAATGTAATTGGTGGATAGGCCGGGGGCTATAACAACATTAAATTCTTTCTGATTTTCGAAAAAACGAATTTTTGAAAAAGGAACATCGGATTGAATTATATCCACCTTCCCCTTGTACATTTTCTGAAACCGAGTATTGGAATCCTTAATCACTTTGAAATGAATATTTTTGGAGATCGCCTTGTCTCCCACAAAACCATCAAATCGAGTGAGGTGGATGTTCTTGATGTCTTTTTTGACAAATCGAAAAGGTCCAGTGCCAATCGGGTTGGCGTAAAAGTCATCACCTTTCTCTTGTACCACCTTTTTTGGCAAAAGCTTTAGAAGTTTAATGTCTTGGATGAATGGGGCGGAAAACTCACTGAGAAACAGTTTGAGCAGTCCACCGGTCTCAGGATTATAAGTGACTTGAACATCCTTAATAATTTCAAACTGTGGGGCGAATGGAGACCTTCCTTTTCGATATTCATCGATTGAAAAGACAAAGTCTTCTGAAGTTGCAAATTCACCATTGTGGAACTGAATACCGGGACGAAGCTGGAATTCGTAGACTCCATTCTTGTAAGTCCAGGATTTTGCAAGAACCCCTTCAAGCTCCAACTGTGAATTCAATTTAATCAGGGGGGAGAATATTAGGTGACCAATCCTCTGCCCACTGGCATCGGTGGCGAATCGAGGGTCTAGTGTTTTAGGCTCACTGCTGAGGGCAAAAACTATGGTGTCCGCTGGTGGCGGTGCACTCCAGTAGCAACTCACAAGCAGTAGTGGAAAAAGAAATAATAAAATTCTAGAGTTTAGGCCTAACATGGATGGTTTATAGTACCGCCGGCATTGACCTCTGTCTAAAGAATTCTAAAATAGAAGTTGGCGTTTAATTGCAGAACATTCGAGGCTTCTATGTTTCTTTTTCCACTCCTATTTAATTTCATCTTTGCAGTATCCCCTGGAGAGTTCTCTTGGCCCAATTTGGCAAAAAAAATCATTGATCGCGAGATCGATTCTGTTGATGCCAAGCCGCAAAATTTTGGTATTTGGGTGAAAAGGGGTGAAGATGTCGCAGAATTGAATGGCGCCAAACAAATGGTTCCGGCCTCACTCTCTAAAATTCCAACAGCCCTCACTTTTCTCGATGAAATCAGCATGGACCATAAATTCAAAACTTGGGTGTACCATACTGGTGAGATTAAAAATGGCACTTTGTTTGGTGATTTATACCTAAAGGGTGGGGGCGATCCGACTTTTGTGACCGAATCGATGTGGGTGTTAGTTAACAAATTGAAACGAGATGACATCAAAGAGGTGAAAGGTCAGTTGTATGTGGATGAGAGTTTCTTTGATACTGACTACTATTCGGAGGGGCGACAGAAGCGACGAGTGGATCGAGCCTACGATGCGCCGGTTAGTGCTTTGTCTTTCAATTGGAATGCCATCTCAATTTATGTGAGACCTGGGTTTAAAGCAGGAACCCCCGCGAAAGTGTATACAGAGCCAGAACTTCCAAACATTGTGATACAGAATTCTGCGAAAACGGTAGCCTCCGGCAAGGTTGCTGTCGAAGTGAAGAGGAAATTAAAAGATGACAAGATCGTTATTCAAGTAAAAGGAAAGATGCCAAAAACTAAAGATGAAAAAGCCTTTTACAAGAGCATAGGCGATGCCGCTCTTTGGACTGGTTTGACCTTTCGGCAAATGTTAAACCAAGCAGGAATTAAGTACTCTGGTACAGTGAAAAAATCCAAAACGCCTAGCGAAGCCGTTCAGCTGATAGAACACGATAGTTGGAGCGTTCCACGGCTGATGGCTGCTCTGTCAAAATTCTCAAACAACTTCATTGCAGAAATGATGACCAAACAAATGGGTGTGAAACCAGGAGTCCCTGGAAACATTGATGATGGTCTCGAAAAAATCGTGAAGTTTTTAAAAAAGAAAAAATGGCCAACAGAAGAATTCAATTTTGAAAATCCCTCGGGATTCACGCGGCAGAATAAAATGCGTGCCGACCTGCTGGGCCGACTTCTTGAAGGGGCGCGCAAAGACTTTGATTCAGCACCCGAGTTCATGGCTTCTTTGCCAATCAGTGGTACCGACGGAACATTGAAAGGTCGAATGAAGCAGGTGATGCGTGGGAAAGTGCGTGCAAAAACCGGATATCTCAGTGGAGTTGTCGGGTTGGCGGGGTACATGGAGACCCGCAGTGGTGGCGAACCCATCACTTTTGTTTTTATGTACAATGGTTCTTACAAGAACGACTGGAAAGTTCGTGCCATGTTCAATCGCTTGCTGTGGCGAATTTACCAAAAGTCGTAGGTTGATTGGCTGTAGAAAGGCTGCGTCAGTCCTAAGACTTTTTACCAATAAAGGAAAAGTAAGGAACCTTGCCAAAGGGAACGTAAGGAAGGTTTCCTTCGCCTTCAAAAAGGCTGACTTTTTCAAACTTATTTAAAAGATAAGGCAGATGATCTGGGTTTAAAAGCACGTTGTCGTAAGAAAAAAACAGAGGCCAAAAGCTGCGGGTCATAGGATCGTGAACTTTTAATCCTGGAAGAGGACGTTTCTCTGAAATATAAAAATCGACCACACCAATTTTCCCCTCTGGAGCAAGAAGGTTGTAAGTGTGGTCAACAGCCTTGTACCATTGGGGCGTCATCGTTAAAGAGTACGAAAATGTAACAAGGTCACAGAACTCAGCAGGATTGAAATGACCTATATCAGAAGCCACAGTTTCTACATTGTCGAAACCTCTTTGTTCAATTTTTTCTTGCGCTTGAGAAAGTAAGGATTCACTGATATCGACCAGGTATATCTTTTTGTAGTTCTTAACTTGTGCATCGGTAAGGTTGTCTAAAGCTGCCCCGGTTCCGGCGCCGAAGTCGATCCATGTCCCATCAGGTTGGATTTTATTAACATTGCGAAACAAGTGCCTGCGTCCATTGAGAAGTTTCTCACGGAATTTATCATAGTTTTCAGCCTGACTTCTGTAAAACTTTTCAATGCGTTCGATGTGACTGATGCCGGTTTGCGGTTTGAGTAGATTGTAAATGGTCTTTACGTCTTGAATCATAGGGGTTGAACTCCGGCTATATAAAAACTTCCATAAGTGTGCACTCGATCTTTTTTATGGAGTTCAGAAGCCAGGCTCGACAACACTCCCGCAAAAGATTGATGTGATTTTGATAGAGCCCATCCAAAGGGTCAAGTAAGGTGACGACTTTACGCATTGTTTTGGTGTTAGAGGGAGGTATCCGACTCTGCATCAGGAATTTCACCAGAATCTGGAAACAGAGTTCCGTTCCGCATTCGAGAGATGATCTCTTCAATGGTCTGGATTCTTTGTAAAATGTTCTGACAGTGATCGTACTCCAAATTGTCGGTGGTCATCTGCGCACAATGTTGATTGGCACGAGTTTTT
>CBDUOS010000077.1:0-16348 GCA_965368905.1 uncultured Bdellovibrionales bacterium
CACAAAGACTTCTCAGAAGACACCTATCGAACCCTGGTTGCCGCCGACACCGCTTTGATGCTGATCGATGTGGCCAAAGGGGTCGAGGAACGAACTAAAAAACTTTATGAGGTTTGTAACTACCGAAAGGTTCCAATTTTTACTTTCATCAATAAGTGTGATCGCGAGGGCAAAGTGCCTTTGGAGTTGATTGATGAAATCGAAAATACTCTGAAAATGAAATGCTTTTCTGTGAATTGGCCTCTGGGCCTGGGTGGGTTGTTCTCGGGCATTTATGATCGCCTTAAAAAGAAAGTGATTCTTTATAACAAAGAGACCGGTGAAGAGACCCATATTCCTGTGGATAGCTTGCAAGATCCACGCTGGAAAGATTGGATTCATCACGATATTTTAGAGTCCGTCTTAGAAGAGATTGAACTGATTGAACTTGACAGTGAAGAATTCTCAATGGAGCAATTCATGAAAGGGGAAATCTCACCCGCGTTTTGGGGAAGTGCCAAACTCAACTTTGGGGTCGATCAATTTTTAGAGTACTTCACCCAATGGGCTCCAGGGCCAGGCCCACGTAAGGTGCGAGAAGGGGAGGATGTGGATCCTCTTGATCCAGGTTTTTCGGGGTTTGTTTTTAAAATTCAAGCCAATATGGATCGTAAGCATCGTGACCGCATGGCCTTTGTGCGAATCTGTTCGGGTAAGTTTTCTCGAGGCATGAAAGTCAAACATATGCGGCTGAATCGTGACATTCGTTTGTCGCATTCGGCCCAGTTCTTAGCTAAAGACCGTGAAACTGTTGAGGACGCTTATGCGGGCGATATTGTTGGCGTCAGTGATCCCGGACTTTTTCAAATCGGAGACACCATCACCAGTGGGAAGAAAATTAAATTTGAAAAAATCCCTCAGTTCTCACCCGAACTTTTCACTCGAGTTTTTGTGAAAGACGCGTTGAAAAGACAAAAGCTGCAAAAGGCCTTGTTCGAATTGTCAGAAGAAGGGGTGATTCAACTTTTTATAGATCCGGTAATTGGGGCGCAAGACCCAGTGGTGGGTGTTGTTGGTGAGTTGCAATTTGAAGTTTTGCAGCACCGCTTAGAAGACGAGTACAACCTGGTTGTTCGATTGGATCGGGCTCCCTACACAGTCGCCCGTTGGCCACGTAATGAAGCCGGTGATCCGGTCAAAGACATAAAAGGTTCCACCACTGTTTTTGAAGACAAAGAGGAGCGTCCCGTTGTATTGCTGAACAGCCCATGGGATGTGAACTGGTTGCAGAAAGAAAACGAGGGAGTGATCTTTGGTTCGCCCTTTTCTGAAGGGGCCGATTCGTGGATGTAACCGGCAAATGCCCTCTTAAATTGGACAAACTGGTCAAGCGGTACGGTGATTTTACCGCCGTCAACAAAGTTAGTTTCGAAATGAAGCCAGGCGAAATTTTTGGACTGCTTGGTCCTAATGGGGCAGGTAAGACCTCGATCATCTCTTGCCTGGTCACCTTACAGGAACCCGATGAGGGGGAATGCCAAATCTTCGGAATCAATCCACAAGAAAATCCGCTGCCGGCGAAGTTGCTCACAGGTTATGTTCCACAAGAGATTATTAACCATGGCTATTTCACAGCCGAAGAAATCTTAGTGTTTCACTCGGGATTTTTTCAATGCTGGAACAACAAAGAGCGGATTCACTATTTGTTGAAACGTTTGGGTTTGTTTGAACATCGAAATAAAAAAGTAAAACAACTCAGTGGGGGGATGAAGCGACGTCTGCTGATCGCCAAAGCTTTGGTGCACAAACCAAAACTTTTGCTATTGGATGAGCCCACCGCCGGAGTCGACATTGAACTGCGCGCGTCCCTGTGGGATTTCGTGCGTGAACTCAAGGCCGATGGCATTTCGGTTTTGCTGACCACCCATTACTTAGAAGAGGCCGAGGAGTTATGCGATCGGGTGGGTGTCTTACAACACGGGAGTCTGCGTAAAGTCGGGCCGACCAAAGAGCTCATCAGAGAACTCACAGAAAGAAAAGTGTCTTTGATTTTCAAAGAAGACGGCAAGGTTGGTGAAGGAAGCCCTTACTTTCATCGAAAGCAAGGTTTGGAGTGCGAGTTCATCATTCCACAAAACCTAGGAGTGGGCGATCTTTTAGCCGAACTGAATTGTGACATGCGCGAACTGATGGATATCCGCATCACCGAGGGCAACCTCGAAGAAGCTTTCGTTCGAATCTTAGGTGAAAGTGAGGTTCGATGAATATTGCACCATCGGCACGTCCATTCTTAACTTTATACTATCGTGAAATACGCCGCTTTATCAAAGTGGCTGTGCAAACGGTGTTTGCACCAATTGTTAGCTCGGGGCTTTATCTACTTATTTTTGGGGTTTCCTTGGGTAGTAAAATCACCATGGAGGGCGGAGTCACCTATTTGGCCTTCTTGATTCCTGGACTGGTGATGATGTCAGTACTCAACAATTCGTATCAAAACTCTTCAAGTTCCATTGTCTCTGGAAAATTCGGCGGCGACTTGGAAGACTGGCGAGTATCACCTCTGAGTCCACAAGCGATACTATGGGCACTTTCTTTGGGCGGCCTGACCCGCGGTTTGATTGTGGGGTGTATCACCTTCATAGTTGGTGAAGTCTTTTATTATGTTATAAATGGGCAAATGCTAATCCCTACTAATCCTGGCCTTCTTTTACTTTTCTTGGCAGTCGGTGGGCTCAGTTTTTCGATGTTTGGGATCTCCATAGCTTTTTGGGCAAAAACTTTTGATCACGTCAGTGGTGTGGGGTCATTTGTTATCCTACCCCTGATCTATTTGGGGGGAGTTTTCTTTTCTTTAGATGGTTTGCATCCCTTTTGGCAGAGCTTGTCGAAAATCAATCCGTTGCTCTACTTTATCAACGGAGTCCGATATAGCATGCTTGGTCAGAGTGATGTGGGCTTGCCTTTGTCTTTGGGCATTTCTCTTCTCGCCATGGTTGTATTTTATTTTGTGGCCCTTAGAATATTAAAAAATGCCCGATACACCCGTTGGTAAATAAATTGCTAAGAAATCTCATATTTTGTTCCGTTATTTTATGGTGTTCCCACTCCCATGGCTTTCGTTCCCTGGGAAGTTCGGCAACCTACACTCTTGACCAACATTGGATCTCGCAATCAAAGAATGGGCAAAAATATTTGACTTTGGGTGTGTTCTTGTTGGAGTCGGGGCGTGAGTATGCGGGATTCGAGTTTCACTTTTCAGTTTTAGGAAACCACGGTGGCCATTCCCCCAGTTTCGATATAGGGGACGGTCAAATTGTTTCCAACATCGACACCGAAGGGGTTGAGTCCATCAAGTTTTATGATCTCTATGTTGCCAAAAAACTAGGCGGGTTGGAAATATCAACGGGTTGGCGCGACCTGTCCACCATGTTCAATATCACCGATGCCGCTCAACTTTTTATCAACTCTTCTTTTAGAACAACCGCCGAGTGGGGGAGCACCGGATTTCGCGGACCGGGAATTTTTCCACAGATTTCTTATGGAGTGCACCTTTGGGCCCAGCTTTCGCAGAACCTTTATTGGGGTGGTGCGGTGGCGGACCCGTTGACACCAGAGAACTACTATTCCAAGCAGTTACAAGTTCATGTTTTATTAAACAAGAAAAACCACACGGCGGTGACCGAACTTGGTTATAAAAGTGAAAAGTTTCATTTTGCCATGGGTGGCTGGAACATGGAGCAAGAGGCGCTTGCCAGCCGGGCTCGTTATCAACAAGCGGGTTACTACGGTATGCTTTCGGGGCAACTTGGCAAAAATCTCACCCCCTTTGTCCGTTACGGAACCGCCACGGATAGACCGGGGTTGATTTACGAAAACCGAGTGGCGGGTCTGCATCTGAAAAAAGTCTTTGCCAAAAAAAACGAGGATGAGTTCGGTCTTGGCTACACGACAGCTTCTTTAAAAGGACTGAAGACTCAAGAGGAAATCTACGAATTGATCTATCGTTACAATTACACGGCTCGTTTGAGTTTTGCTTTGAGCAGCCAGTATATTATCAATCCTTTTTTTTCAAACAAGGATGGGCAGGTCATGACCTTGAGAATTCAGATACAGAGTCGGAAGTAGAGCTTATTGGCTGGCTGCTTTGAAGTCATGGATGTGACTGTCTATGGTCTCAAAGGTTACACGTGGCGCTTCGTTGATTACCATATGTCCGATGCCTGGAAATTCCACCAAGTCGGCTGTGATATTTTTTTGCTTTAATAAATCGAAGAACTCAATTTCCAATTCTCGGGGAACAAGGTTATCCTTTCCGCCTAAGATTAAATTCAATTTTGTCTCTTTGGGTAATAGCTCGACGGCTTCGCGTCCATCATAGTCTCGAATTCCCTTAGTGATGTCGATAGCCGCTTGGACGTGGCGCTCAATGATTTGTTCTCTCTCTGCCAGTCGCTGCCGACGAAGAGAACGGGTTCGCAGTCGATAAATATTAGATTTTTTATATTTAGGAACCCGTTTGTCCAAGAGTTTTGTGAAATGACTGGTGTAGAGTTTTGTCATGAACTGGTCGGTGTAAATATCTGAAGTCATGGACTCCATGCGGGCTCGCATCTCTGTTGGCATTAGGTTGCGCACGAATTTGATAAAGGGCAAGCCACCAAATAAAAACCATTTGTTCTCGAGTTGGTAACCATCAATACGGTAGACATATGGAGCGATGACAGTGACAACATCGGCAATCAAGTTTTTGCCAAAAGCATGGGTGGCCACCGATGTCACGATACCTCCGCCGTAGGAGTGTCCGACCATGTAAGGCCTTTCAATGCCGTAATCACTGTGCAGCCTCTTTAAAACCTCAATCACATCGATAACGTTTGTTTTATAGTTATTAGTAGTGCTTAGAATCTCAGAGGAAATTTCATGATTTTTTACTAAAGTTCTTGCATGGCCATGCAGATCAACTCGAACAACACCGTATCCCGCAGCGAGGGCCCGATTGGCCACTTGGTTCCAGCCGATGTGACTATCGAGAAGGCCGTGAACCAGAAATAGCCACTTCTGTGGGCGTGTACTGTTTGGTTTTTCGATTTTAACAAACATCTGTCGCCCTTTGGTTTGGTGGGTGACAAAAAAACCTTCAAAAACTTTATGGATATCTGTGCGGTGGTAGGAACGAATATCTTTATAAATATCGCTACACTGAACTTGCCCAAAGGCAATGTGAGGGGTGCTTACGAGAAGAATGAGAACAAGGCATAGAGCTTTCACAACAGATCAGTTGTACTGCAAGGCCAGTGCCACGGGCAAGGAGAACAGGCGAGAGGTGCTGTAACAATTTTACAAAATCAGTGACAAATCACTGAAAGCTAAGAGGATGCTACTAGCGATAGTATTTGTTAACGAGTGTAGAAGAAAGAACACCTTCGTCGCTTAACAAAAGGCCAAGGGAAGAGTCTCGCATGACATCGGCAAGAGCCATTGGGTTTCCGTTCACCCACACTGTCTTGTAGATCAAGCGGATTCCCTGACTGTAGTCACCATAATCTTTGTGATGGACAGTGCTCAAAGGTTGAATAGCGTTTCCATTCAGGCGGTGCCAACCATAGATTGCAATTTTACTGGGGCGACTCTGTAAGCGGGCACTGATGACCACATCTTTTTTATGTCCACCGATCAACCCTGTTTCGGTCCCTAACTGGTCATTGACGATATCACTATGATCAAGAATCACAGGTGTGGAGGACATGGCCGAACTGGGAGGAATCGGGCGCGGTGCCAGTTTAATATCGGCTTGTTGGTAAATTTGGTTGACCATTTTTCGTGTGGGTAAGGACCATTCACTGTTTTGTACAAAACTTTCTATTGCGGTCATTCCCAAGGGAAAGCGGAACTTTTTGTCGTTCTCAAACAAAGCCAAATAGTCATTGAAAACACAATAAAGAATTTCATTACCGCCACTGATAACCACCACGGGACTAACGGCACCCTCCAAGTCTCCGGAGTGTCCGTCTACAATTTCTTGTAGAACTCTTCGATCGCGGCTGACGCCACTGAGGTTGTTGAGAGCAGAAGCCACCATGGGGGTGGCGGCGGCCTCGGGCCAACTCGCCAAAAGTTCTTCACTTTGGCAAGGCCCGCGTTCAATCACCGGCTCTTCAACTTCAATCTCGGTTTCAGTTTCGGGTCGGGGAGTCTCCACATCCTGGGTGATCTCTTCGGTTTGGGATTGGATTTCTCCGCAACCCAACAAACAAAACATTGTGATAAAAATAGCGAGTCCGTTCATTCTAATAGATTAACGACTTCTTGTTAGTTTGATGAGTCCAGTTCTCTCTCTTGGTTTTTGTTGCATTTAAAAACCTTTGTCATATTTATGAGTTAGCGCCAATTTCAGTTAAACAGGTGTCAATTTTATCGACAGTCTAAGGGCGGTAAATTCGTCCTGAAATGGACTCTTTATTGCAGTAATAAAATGACAATGGAGGGGCTTCAAATGAACCCAATTAAAATATTACTAGTTATAGGAATGATTGTCTCTGTAAATGAGGCTTTAGCCGGCCGAAGACAGGCGACCCAAGCGGAAATTCAAGCTTGGTGTGAAGGAAGGACTTCGCTCAACATCAGTGTGACCAACGCCAGCAAGGCGCAGGCATGTACGCATTATGGTTTTAGTACAGCGACGGCTCCCCAGGCTGAGGCCCTTGCCGAGAATAGAGATGCAGCAGCTGGTGTTGCTCCGGCTCGAGAAACACTGGCCGCCAATGATGCCGCCACTCCTCCCAGAGGAGGCAATGTCACAAACAGTGGAGAGTGTGGTGATCCAGCCCTAACAGCAGCGATTCCCAGCGGCAGGAACTCAGCCCCCGGTTTTCCGACCAGTCAGTCGGCCTATCGCGAATATGCGACCAATCAAATATTAAGCGGCAATATCCCCCAACATCTTCGAAATTTAGTGCCCATTCAAATGGGTAGTGGTTCGTCCTCATGTATGGGCCACACAGGTCCGCTCACACTTTGTGCAATGCCTGAACCCATAGCGATAGGTGGCTCTGACAATTACGCCTACACCAATTTAAAAATCAATGACGCCGTTCGAATCGGAAGAGAGTTGGGCTTTATTTTACCGACCTCATATATGGTGGACGCTATCGATTCGGCAGCCACGGTGAATGTTCGCAGTCTGACCCGACCATGGTGGTGTGGCTCTGGTGGCGATTGCAGCGGAGGTGAACCTCACCGTTTTCAAACTCAAAGCACGGATGTAAGAAATCTTGTACAAGGTTCGGGGAACTATACTCCGGGAGCTTTGGTTTCTGGAGCTTACAAAGATTACGCTCTCTCTCACCGACTGACTCCCAGAAATGGTGGATACACTCATTTTTCACTTTATGGTTGGAATGGTATCCAAAGTGGACGCGATCGATTGCAACATGATTCAGGTCACCTTGATTACAGTCAGGTGCCTCGCTACATGAGCCAGTGGGTTCAAGTGGGCGATCGTTGGGAGAACATGGCCACGCTTCTTGAAGACTCAAGTTGTGCTGCTATTCTTAACGGTGGTCAAAGAATCAGTTCAAATGTCACAGGAGTCTTTAACAATCCTAATCTACGCGCCCCAGGGGGCAGTAGCAGTCCACGTGGAGGCGAAGCCTCTGCAGCTTTGGCTGTCGACTAAAAGAGAAATTACGCCCAGTTCCTGCTTGGCACTGGGTTTGCATTTATAAATGGATAGAGAATCGGCAAGGAGAAAACATGTTTCGAGTTTTACTCGTTTTTGCATTTTCAATCAGTTCATCGGCTTTTGCCAATGACAACGTGACGTCAGTTTTCACTGACAGTCAGTTCACAGCCAGCAATTACGGTATGCGAGTGGCGCAAGAGTGTTTAAATCCTGGGAATATACGCGATGCCAATACGGTTCGTTTCTTTGCCAACCCTGCGGGAAGCACCCATCACTTGGTTCACAATGACAGTTTACCGATTTTAGGATCAGGTCAATCTTTCGTGTGGCGTTTTGATGCCACTGCAGAGCGAGTCCACACTTTGGATCGCACGGCTCGAACTCGCCCCAAACCTTATTTTGACTCTCAACTGAATGACCCCGAAGTGAATCGTATTATGATTTTTATGGGTGTGAACGAAGTCAACGATCGCAACACCAACTGGATTCAGTTGGCCCAAAGAATTCAAAGTTCTGGCAAACAGTGTTTTGTATCTCTACCACCTTTAGTTGACCGTGATTCATTGAACCGGAGAATTATTGAATACAACCAATATGTGTCAGGTTTACTCGCGCGCACCCAATGCCGTGTGGTCGACCCGAGCAACACGTTGGATGAAGATGTGAGTCAGAGAGTTTCTTTTCGAACGTCTGATGGCTTGCATTTTTCCAACTCAAACACCCAAGATGTGGCCGAGGCGACCTGTCAGGCAATCACTGAAGTGGTGAGTGGTGATCGACGTCCCACTCCGGCTCCGGATGCCTTAGATGATGATGAGAGAGAAGAACCGGTGAGTGCTCCTGTTAACAATCGCCTCGAATTCACGACCGACGAATTGCCCTTTGTCACCCAGTAAATCAGTTACCGTGCTTTCCGGAGTCCGTAGGATTCCGTGTTCTTAACGTGGCCTAAAGCGATTTGTCCTAAAGCCAACGGGTACAGGATCATAAACGGCCACACCTTGACACTGTAAACATCAAAGACAGACTGTTTGTATTGCTTGAAAAGATCCGAGTACAATAGTGATACACAACCCAAGGTAAAAACAATAAGAGCCCAACGCATTTTTTTATTGTCGATCACAGTGATGTGAAGGCCAAACGCCATCATCGCAATAATAAAAGTGGGACTTTCCGATTTGTGATTGAAGAGAACCATAAAGTAACAAAGGGCGATTAAGCCCAACATACGTCCGATCTGATTGCTGTTATGAAAGCGCAGAATCACGCCCACTAGGCTAATGCCACCAACCAGTTGAAAAGGCAGGTTTGGAAATTCGAGGCCGGTGAAGCCGTGAACCACACCCATAACCGAAAAGCCATGAGATTGGGCCGCATCCATTTGCAAAAGGCGCAGCCATTCCTGGAATTGGAATTGTAAAGAGTCCCAACCGACAAAAATGGCGGGGAGGAAGGTGAGTAGCACACCGAGACCTACGATCGCGACAACATTCTTCAGCAGAAATCGGGGACGCTTCCAACTGTAGTGGGAAAATAAAAACAATGTTCCCGCAAGAATTCCAAAAATTTTAATAAGAAACGAGCCGAGCAAATGTAAGGCTGATACCACCGGCTTTTCTTCTTCCAAGTAGACCCAAAACAGCATCAGCATCGACACCATATGAATGTTGCTCTGAAAACCCTGGGTGGAGCCTATGAATTCCGGAAGACTGATCCAAAAAATTCCCTGGCGTTGCTTGTCCGTGATTGGCAGTTTGATCAAGGCCCACAAAAAAAGAAACGCACCGATCAAGTTCCATACTAGGGCTCCCATCCATGGCGGCAGAAAGGCGAGGGGGGCCATAAATAGAGCAAATGTGGGGGAGTACTTATAAAGGTCGTTATGTTCTTCGGGGTACAGCACATACAAGCTGGTGCCGTCGAGCAAGTGATCAAAAGAGGCGCGAAAGATCAGCCAGTTGTTCATATGAGACTTGAAGGCGGTGAAGACTGACAGGGTCACAGACAACACCAATAGAAACAAAAAGGTTTTTTTCAAGCGAAGAGCAGTGGCCATATTAGTTGCGTTTGAAGCGGGCGACGCCGTTGCGAATTAAACTGGCTAGACTGCGTTTTTTGGCCATTCCTTTTTTCCTTTTTACAAGGCCACCACAATGCGACCCAAATGTTGGCTATCGATAACAGATTGCGCGGCCTCGACCAAATTGTCCAGCTTCACCTCTTGGCTCACCATATGCTCCAAATTCTTTGGTTTCATAGGGCCTGCTATTTTTTGCCAAATTTCATGCCGCAACTTTTGTGGGCAATTGTTGGAGCTGACGCCAAGAAGGTTCACTCCTCGCAGAATAAATGGAAAGACTGTGGACTCCAGTTTTGCGCTTTGCGCGAGGCCGATGCTGCTCACAGATCCCCATAAATCAATTCGAGGCAGAATATGAGTGAGATATTCGCCGCCCACATTGTCAATCGCGCCGGCCCATTTGACTGACTCCAGAGGGCGGGTGGAGAAATCGCGATCCGAGACATCGGTCACACGGGCCGCACCACAAAGGTGTAACCATTCGGCTTGCTCCCCTCGGCGAGTCCAGGCTTCGGTTTCGTAACCCAATTGGTTTAAAAAGCTCAATGCCAATGAGCCCACGCCTCCGGTGGCCCCGGTCACTAGAACTTCACCTTTTTCGGGGCGCAGTCCATTCAGCTCCATTTGGTGAATGGCCAATGCGGCCGTGAAACCGGCGGTTCCAAACACCATGGCTTCACGAGCCGTGAGGTCATTGGGCTGAGGAACCACAATGTCCGCCGGCACTCGTTGGTACTCAGAAAAGCCACCGCAGTATTGCTCTCCCAAATTGGCCCCGTTGATTAAAACAGGATCGCCTTCTTTGAAGCGAGGATTTTGGCTTTCGACCACCGTGCCTGCCACATCAACCCCAGGAATCAGGGGCAGTTGTCGCAAAATTTTCCCGTTTCCGGTCAATGCGAGAGCATCTTTGTAATTGATGCCTGAATATTCAGCTTTGATGATCACATCCCCAGCAGTGAGCTGTTCGATGGTGGTCTCGCGGATTTCACACTGGATCTCTTTGAAATTGTTGGGGTCAGACCCAGGTGAGTCGGCCCACAGAGCTTTAAAAACTTTATTCATACCCTAAACCTAGGGTTACTTGCGGAGTCAGTCAATTTTCATTATGTTGGCGGTTTAAGATTTGGAGACAGCATGTTTGAAAAACTCTCGGACCGAATGACGGAAAGCCTTAGAAAACTCTCGGGCAAAGCCAAAATTAGCGAAGCCAATGTCGAAGAGGCGATCAAAGAAGTGCGGATGAGCCTTTTAGAAGCCGATGTGAACTTCAAAGTGGTTAAACGCTTTGTTAGTAATGTTAAAGACAAGGCTCTTGGCGAGAAGGTCATCAAAGGTGTGGACCCAGGGCAGCAGTTCACCAAAATCGTACACGATGAGTTGGTGGAGCTATTGGGCCACGAGGCCGTCCCTCTTGTGGTCAATGAACAACCGACAGTGATCTTCTTAGTCGGATTGCAAGGGGTGGGGAAAACCACCACCGCCGCCAAACTTTCGCTACATATTCGAAAAAAGCTAGATAAGAATCCTGTGTTGATTCCAGTGGATGTTTATCGTCCGGCAGCCATCACCCAGTTGCAGACTCTAGGAAAGCAGATTGACGTACCGGTTTTTGATTCTGATCCGAAAATGAAGCCTCAAGAAATCCTTAAACAGGCTCAATCATGGGCGAAGGAACAAGAGGCCGATGTGGTGATCGTTGATACCGCCGGTCGTTTACAGCTGGATCAAGAGTTGATGACCGAGCTCACAGACTTAAAAAAACTTTGGAAACCCTCTGAAGTTTTATTGGTAGCTGACGCTATGCTTGGTCAACAATCCGTCGAAGTGGCCCAAGGTTTTCACGATCAAGTGGGGCTGTCGGGTTTGATTCTCACCAAAGTGGATGGGGATGCTCGCGGTGGGGCCGCCCTCAGTATTCGTGAAGCCATTGGTATTCCCATCAAATTCCTGGGTGTGGGGGAGAAACAGAAAGATTTAGAAGTGTTCCATCCCGACCGTTTGGCCTCTCGTATTTTGGATATGGGAGACGTACTCACCCTGGTCGAGAAGGCCCAAGAGGTTATTGATCAAGATGAAGCGCAAAGAGCCGCCGATCGAATGATGAAGGGGGAGTTCACAGCTGAGGACTTTCTGAAACAGATTCGTCAGATGAAAAAACTGGGGAGCATGGAAAGTATAATGAAGATGCTTCCGGGTATGGGCGGCATGATGAAACAGATGAAAAACATGGCTCCACCGGATGAGGAGATCAAGAAAATTGAAGCGATCATTTGCTCTATGACACCCGATGAGAGAGCGGATTGCCGGATTGTTAATGGATCCCGCAAAGTCAGGATAGCCAAGGGTTCTGGGACGAAAGTGGGAGATGTAAACAAGTTTGTAAAGCAGTTCCAGGAGGCTAAGAAAATGATGTCTGGAATGATGAAAATGGGCATGGGCGGGGGATTCCCTAAGATGCCATTTTAATTGGCTTTTTCCGCATACGCTTGTACTGAAAAAAATTGTTGCTAAATAATTGAAAGAACAGTAAAAAAACCGGATTCAATGAGAGGTGAATGAATGGTAGTTATCCGTTTAGCGCGTTTAGGCGCAAAAAAGAGACCAAAATATCGTGTGACAGTGGCAGACTCTCGTTACTTTCGGAATGGTCGATTTATTGAAATTTTGGGTCATTACAACCCTAATCCCCGTGGTCAAGAACAGGAAATCACTTTGGATTTAGAAAAAGTGAAATCTTGGGTCGGCAAAGGTGCTCAGCCTACTGATCGCGTGAAAACACTAATTAAAAAAGCTGAAGCAAACGCGTAAGCGTTTTTTTTATTAAAGTAGCCGTTCATACTGACGAGGTGACAAATGGGGTACGACCCAACAAGTTTGAGGGATTTAGTTGATTTTATGGCAAAAGCGCTAGTCGACAATCCTGACGATGTTGAAGTAAACGAAGTTGTTGGAGAGCAAACGACTGTTGTAGAGCTTTCCGTTTCCAAAGATGATTTGGGGAAAGTGATTGGAAAACAAGGTCGCACAGCGAAGTCAATGCGAACAATCTTGAATGCAGCCAGCACAAAGTTGCAAAAAAGATCTGTTCTAGAAATTATGGAATAGTTTTAAACAAATGCTTTCGGGCATTTTTTAATGACTTCACAAGAGGCGCATCAGCGCCTTTTTTATTTTGGAAAAAATGACACGAACATTCGATATTTCGAAATTTCTACAAAGGGTGCCTGGAACCCTATGCTTCTCGCACCGGGTTAACCAAAGGGTGCGTGGTACTTTTTCCTTCTTGCGGTGGGTTATTTTATGAGCGGTTTTGTTTTTGTTGGGAAGGTGCACTCGGCTCAGGGAATCAAAGGTGAGATTTTTGTTTCCATCTATTCGGGTGAAGCCGAGTGGGCCGATGAGTGGGAGACTCTTTTTCTGTCAGATGACAAGACTGAGGCTCCGACCCAAGAGTTGAAGATTTTGAAGATTCGAGAGCATCAGAAACAAGGGCGATGGGGATTTTCGCTTAATCTAGAAAGTATTACTGATCGCAATAAAGCTGAGGAGCTGAAGGGACAGAAAGTTTATATTCCAGAAAGCTTCCTGGTTTCTGATGAGGGCGAAGAGATTTACTTAAGAGAGGTCTTAGGTTTTCGTGTGATCGACCAAACCCGCGGTGATGTAGGAGTTGTTGTGGGGTTTTCGGGCAGTGCCCTGCAAGACCTGTTAGTGGTCAAAGGTGAAGAGGGTCAATTTGAGGTGCCTTTTGTTGACCCCATACATATCAGCACTGACAAAGACAAAAAACAATTGCAGATGGACATACCCCAAGGGCTTGTAGCCGGGGAGGAGTTATGAAACTCAACGTAGTGACTCTGATGCCCGAAATGGTGGAGCAAGCGTTGAGCTATGGTGTTGTGGGTGCGGCCTTTAAAAATGGAGCCTGCTTTCTAGAGGTTACCAATCCGCGACAGTTTACCAGTGACACCCACCAGACGGTGGATGATCGTCCTTTTGGGGGTGGCGATGGCATGCTAATGCTGGCCGAACCTCTACAAAAAACATTGAATCATTTGATGCCGCAAGGACCGGTGTTTTATTTGTCTCCACAAGGAAAGAAGTTTGATGATCCGTTGGCACAGCAACTCAGCCAATTGCCAGAAGTCACTTTTATTTGCGGTCGCTATGGAGGCATCGACAATCGTTTTCTAGTAAAAAATCAAATTCAAGAGCTGTCTCTCGGTGATTTTGTTCTAAGCGGAGGAGAGCCGGCGGCGATTGCGATGATCGACAGCGTGGTTCGTAAAATTCCAGGGGTCTTGGGGCATGCGGCTTCAGCCTCTGAAGACTCTTTTAAAAATGGCCTCTTAGAACTGCCTTACTTCACGCGCCCCCAAGAGTGGGAGGGGTTGGGAGTGCCGGCCATCTTATTGGCTGGAAACCATAAAAAAATTCACGAGTACAAAACCTATATGAGCTTGGTGACCACTTTGGTAAAACGGCCCGAGCTTTTAAGGCGGGTTAAAGCTCCTTGGAGTGACTTGCTATCCTACCTAGAGACGATGCCCCCAGAAGACTGGAATGGTCTGGGCTTTGATAAAGACAAAGTCATTTTGCTAGTAAAGGATCATTTGGATGAGTAAAAAGTTTTGCGTGGCTTTGGTTCACTATCCGGTTTGGGACCGAGCAAAGAATACTGTCGCCACCAACGTGACCAATTTCGATATTCACGACATTGCCCGCGCTTCGCGAACCTACGGTGTGGACCGGTACTTTATTGTTCACCCGTCGGATGAGCAGTTGATGTTTGTGTCTCGGGTTTTGGATCACTGGCGGGTGGGGCCGGGAAAAAAATTCAATCCCATGCGCCGGACGGCCCTGAATATGGTGGAGCCGGTCAAAAGCATCGAAGCAGCGATTCAAGAGATGAATTCTGATAATCTACAAATCCTTGCCACCAGTGCCAAAGAGGCGGCTGACCCGCCTCAGTGGAGTTGGAGCCAGGCGCGTGAGAACTGTCAAGAAAAGGACACCTTGTTGATTTTCGGGACAGGATTCGGTTTGAGCCCTGAAGCCCTGGAGCTTTGTGATGCCTGTATTGCGCCGATTCGGGGTTATGGAGAAGAGGATTATCGCCACCTAAGTGTGCGATCTGCGGTAAGTATCGTCCTTGACCGTCTGCGTGGAGAGTGGTAGAAAACCCGTTCGTTTAAGGAGAGTGCGAAAATGTCTGATTTGGTGAGACAAGCGATTTTGAAGTTACAACCCGAACCCACGTTCCCAAAATTTTCTTCTGGGGACACTATCTCTGTATCTGTGAAGGTAAAAGAGGGAGAGAAAGAAAGAATCCAGGTCTTTAAAGGTGTGGTTCTGAAAATCCAGGGCAGTGGCACCAACAGAACCTTCACCGTACGTAAGGTTTCTGAAGGCATCGGTGTGGAAAGAACGTTTCCGTTCAACAGCCCGTCTGTGGATTCCATCACGGTACAAGCCTACGGTAAAACCCGGCGCTCTCGTTTGTTTTACCTTCGAGCCCTTCAAGGACGTGCCGCAAAAGTTCGTTCCGAGTTGGCCGTTATGCGTGAGCAAAGAGAAAAAGCCAAAGCGGCTGAATCAGCACCCAAAAAGTAAGTTTCTTTTCGGGTGGGGAAATCAAAAAAAATCTATGAGCCTTTTCCATGGCGGGGCCTCAAGCCCCAGCCCGTGATCGGCGTTGATGAAGTCGGTCGTGGTTGTTTGGCCGGACCGGTCTACGCGGCAGCGGTGATCATTCCCGATGGTTACGATACCAGTGGTCTCACCGATTCGAAAAAACTTTCCGAAAAACGAAGAGAAGAGTTAGCTATTAAAATCCATGAGGGTTGTTTGGTTAGCTTGGGTTTTGCAACCGTTGAAGAAATCGACAAGATCAATATTCTCTGGGCTTCATTGTTAGCCATGAAGAGAGCGGTTGATGGACTCAAGCAAGGCAATGCCCATGTGATTGTGGACGGGAATAAAAAAATCCCAAAATTGGATTTAACCCAAACCACAATTGTTAAAGGCGACTTTCGCGCCGAACCCATTGCAGCCGCCTCCATTGTGGCTAAAGTCTACCGTGACAATCTCATGAAAGAATTGGCGGAGAAGTTTCCAGGGTATGGCCTTGCAGGACACAAAGGATATGCCACTGTCGACCACAAAGAAGCCATTTCAAAATTGGGCCCTCAAGACTTTCACAGAAAAAGTTTCGCGGGCGTCCGAGAACACGTTCAATCCTGAGCGGTATAAAGGTTTATTGAGCGAACAAAAAGCCTGCCAGTATTACCTCGAGCAGAATTATCAAATGTACGATCACAACCGACAGGTGGCCGGGGTGGAAGTGGATTTGATCTTCAAGAGAGACCATTGGCTTATGGTGGAGGTAAAGACCTTAAAGAATATGGAAAACCTCCACTATCGTTTATCAGAAAAGCAAAAGCAGCGTTTGCTACGTGCGAGACAGGTTTGGCAGAGTCGAACCGACTCACCCGTGCAGTTGGTGCTCGCCCTGGTTCATGCTGGCGAAGTGATCGAAGTGCCCATCGAAGATTTTTAAAAAAAAACGCAACTTTTGTCTTTTATTCCTGTTATCTTTACTGGAG
>CBDUOS010000078.1:0-16236 GCA_965368905.1 uncultured Bdellovibrionales bacterium
ATTTCATCATTGAGCATGCTTAGTTTGCGGCTTGATTCGAAAAGCGCCACCTCTTCGGGTGTGAACTGAATGTCATGAACACTGGGGTCAACGACATAAACTCCATCTTGATTTTGCAAATTGGCTTCGAAGAACAAGGCTGAGCTGGGCTCATCAGAAAGTTTTAACTGATGCCACACTCGTCCTTCAATACTGATGGACTCAGGCGTGCTTCCTTCGGCGATGGTGACTTGAGCATAAAAACCAAGGGTCAGCCCAGTTTCCTGGTCGACTTCTCCATAAAACAGATTCACCGGTTGACCCAACTTGTAGTCTTTTCGGATGGCACTGCCAAAACCACGAATGTTTTTACGGTTGTTGGTTAAAAAACCGGCTTTCCGATTGACGATATAAATTCCCTCGTCGACTCGGGTTCCCACTTGCACCAGATTTTCTAACGCTGTGGGTGTGATCGTAATCATTTTTAAACTGATTCGTTTGCGTAGCCCTAAACTTGGTTGGGCTTGGTGGGGCTGTGTTGGGGCGGCTTGATTGGCTTTGACTTTCACTTCTTGTTGAGCTGTTTCTTGCAATTCTTCAGGGGGAGGGGAATCGCTCTCTCTAATAAATCCTTGATCATCTCTCTCGATTTTGAGAGCGGTGGGAGGTGGCGGGTTGTTGCCCAGATCCGCTTTTCGCCCCGACAAACTGTCCCACATAACAATGCTTAGGATGATTAAAAACAACAAACCCAATTGAACCATCCAATTGCTCAACAATTTTTTCAGTAAGGGCTTCTGTGGGGGCTTCCAAGTTTCCATATTCACGCCGCATTGGGCGCAATACTGGTCCTTGGGTTGGAGTAGGTTACATTTGGGACAGTTGATCATCATGATATGAGTCCTGGTGCCTAGTCTCTTAGTCTACCACAGCCCGACGGAGTGCTTGCCTCTATTCCACAAAATTTGACGCAAACCGTCGAATGCCGTAAAGTGGAGAAAAGTGGGGAAAAGTGGAACGAATGTGGTTCAAAGTGGAATTCCCCGGAAACCTAGGATGGGTACAGTGAAAGAGCTAAGAGGGCGATTCGAAATTAAGCTGGATGCGAAAGGTCGTATGAACCTTCCAGCCGCCTTGCAGGACTCTGAAAACTCGTCTTACGTCGTAACAAACAGTCAGTACCAAGGGTGTCGTTGCCTGGACATTTATACGAAAGAAGAATGGGAAAAATTGGAAGGGCGAATTTCGCAGCTTTCTCCCCTAAAAAAAGAGGTCCAAGCTTTTCAACGATTTTACATCGCTGGTGGTCAACCTGTAGATGCCGGCTCACAAGGTCGGGTCCTTATTCCAAAAAGTTTACGAGAATATGCCAATCTCGATGACCAAATAGTCATAGTTGGAATGGGAACCAAACTTGAAGTATGGAATCTTGCAGATTGGCAAAAAATCTTTGATAACTTGGCAACTGATTTCGAGGACACTCTTGGAGTCATTGCCAACTTGGATATGGGAGTTGCAAGTGCATAAAAATAATCATTATCCCGTAATGCTGAATGAAGTGATGGAAATGTTTGCGCAAGCAAATGTTGAGAAACCAAAGACTTATTTAGATGGAACCTTTGGGCGTGGCGGTCATGCTGAAGAAGTGATCAAAAAGTTTCCAGAATTGGATGTTTACGCCCTCGATAAAGACAAAGAAGCTGTGGAGTTTGCAAACAAAAACTGGGAGCAAAAAGCCAGCAGCAAAAAGTTCTTCATCGAACAAGCCAGTTTCGCTAGCCTTGACTCGGTCATCGAAAAGCGTAACTGGCCACAGAAATACGATATGATACTCTTGGACCTTGGTGTCAGTTCCCCCCAACTGGATCAAGGTTCGAGAGGCTTTTCTTTTTACCATCAAGGTCCACTCGATATGCGGATGGATCAACGTCAACCTCTCACCGCTGAAGAAATTATCAACTACTGGAGTGAAGAAGAGTTGGTTGATATTTTTAAAGACTATGGAGAAGTCTTCAAACCCTATAAAGTTGTAAAAAACATCATGCAAGAGCGTAAAAAGGGTAGCATTTCTTCAACTCAAGAACTTTCGAGTCTGATTGAGCGATCGATCGGTTGGAGAAAAAAGGGGAAGCACCCCGCCACCCAATATTTTATGGCTCTCCGTTTGGTCGTAAACCGCGAGCTCGAAGACTTAAAAGAGGGATTACAAACATTAATGAAACATTTAGTACCCGGGGGCCGGTTGGTGGTGATCACCTTCCACTCCCTCGAGGACCGTATTGTAAAGCAAGTTTTCAGAAACTCTGAGTACGGGAAGCCAGTAAACAAAAAAGTGGTTAAGCCCACTCGCGACGAAGAAAAAGAAAACAAACGATCTAGAAGTGCCAAGTTACGGGCCTTCGAAAGAATAATAGAACAAAGTATTAAAGAATCGATTTAGGTTCCAGGCACCTAATGCTTCTCACGGGGCGTAAAGTTTGAAAAGGATAGGAGATTAAAATGAGTCAGCATCAAGTGAAAACAATTAAGCCATTTCTAAGCATTCTTCTAGTCATGGGATTTTTATTTACCTTTGCCTTTATTAAAATGGAAAACCGTCGATTGGGTTACTCGTTTATGAAGTTGGCACAGAAGGAGAAACAGTTGCGCAACCAACAAAGACAAAAAGTGATCGAGTTGGCGCGCGTGACAGGACCAGAGCGCGTGCAACTATTGGCCACTCAAAGGTTGCCACTGAAAAAAGCCGGAGAAGGTCAAATCATTCAAATGACCGGAGACGGAATCGCAATTATTCAATGAAGTTTAGGAACTTTTTGGTGCCGGGCACTCTTCGGGTGCCAAAAAAGTAGTAGTGAAGAAGGGGTTGATTAAAAAAGAATAGATAAAATCAATCGGCGTGTGGTTTTTCTCGCCGTGAGCGGCTTGCCCTCGACAAGTCAAGGAGTGAGAGGGTTGATCGTCTCGGCATTGCTGGTCATCTGCAAGAATGAACTCAGCATTAACTTTGATCCACTCTTTCTGCCTTTGGTTGGCGCAATAGTCAGATTTGGAGTCAGCCAAAGCCGTCCAGCCAATCATTTGCGCTAATACAATAAGAACAATCAACTTTTTCACACCCTAAATATACCACAATGCCTGCAATCTGGTCAAAACTACAAAGAACCTTGTCTCAAAAGGCCCCTATTGCCTGAATTTCGGAAACTTGCCATACTTAGAAGGAGCCAAGGACGGTTATGTATAAAAGTCGAGTCATCTTTGTATTGTTCTTTATTGCTGGACTGTGGGGCGCCATGATTTTGCGTGGGGCTTATCTTCAGCTGATGCCCAACCCGCAATTTGAAAAAATCAAACAGAAGCAGTTCAGTCGAATGATCAAATTGAACTCCCGGCGTGGCGATCTTTTAGATCGAGAGGGACGAGAGTTGGCTGTCTCGGTCACATCCTACTCTCTTTTCGCCGATCCCAAAATCATTGAAGACCCCTATACAACAGCTAAAAAGCTGGCTCGCTTTTTCCGAGTTTCATTTCGATCGATGTACCGCAAGGTTAAAAACAAGAAGCAACGCTTTGTTTGGATTCGTCGCCGCTTGGACGAAAAAGAGTTCCAAAAAATTCAAAAGTGGAACATCCGTGGTTTAGCTTTCAAAGAGGAGTACAAGCGGGTCTATCCGAATAAACAACTGGCCGCACCCGTTCTCGGTTTTGTCGGGCGTGAGCAACAGGGGTTGGATGGGCTTGAAAAAAAGTTTGAATCGGTTCTAAGCGGCGCCGGTAAGAAAGTGAGCGTGCAAAGAGATGCACGAGGACGTGCCTTGGTCGAAGATGGTCGCATTTTCGCTCGTCCTCCAGAAGGGTCGGACATTTACCTAACGATTGATAAAGACCTTCAGTTTTGGGTGGAAAACCAGCTAGAAAAAGCGGTCAAAGACAACGACGCCGAAGGCGCTTGGGCGGTGGTCCTGAACCCAGAAAACTCAGAGATTTTAGCCATGGGAACTTATCCAACGTTCGACCCCAATCGTGCCTTAAAATACAAGTCCCACCGACGACGTAACACAACTATTCATGATGTTTACGAGACGGGGAGTGTGATGAAGGCCTTCTCGGTTGGAGGTGCCATCGATAAAGGGATTGTCGAGCCCAATACCAAAATCAACACGGAAAATGGTGTGTTCCGAATCGGTGGTCGCAAAATCAAAGAAGCCGATAAAAAGCACTATTTCAAAGAACTGACTGTGAGTGAGATCATCTCTTATTCCTCGAACGTGGGGACATCAAAGATTGCTCTCATGATGAAAGACAACGTTTTGTACGACACTCTCCGCGAGTTTGGATTTGGTGAAAAAACAGGGGTCGGACTTTTGGGGGAAGCCAAGGGACTACTCTCAAAACCCCCTTGGCGGGATCATCTAACTGCTAACATTTCTTTTGGGCATGGAGTGGCGGTCACAGCCTTACAGGTGGCCAATGCTTATGCTGCCATTGCCAATGGTGGCGAGTTGAATCGTCCTTACATAATTAAAGAAATTCGCGACGTTGAAAAAGGTGAAATTGTTCGTACTGAAAAGAAAACTATTCGTCGTGTTCTAACCGAAAAAAATGCCTCTTTGATGAAGATGATGTTGTCGTCAGTGGTGGCCGCCGGAGGAACGGGATACAAAGCCAGAATCCATGGTTACCCCATCGCAGGAAAAACCGGGACCGCACAAAAGGTGAATCCAAAAGGGCGCGGTTACCTGCCAGGTCACTATCTCTCAAGCTTCGCAGGGTTTGTTCCGGCGAATAACCCTAAATATGTTATCTACGTCACAGTGGACTCTCCGCAAAAGCATGGATATTACGCCACCACCATAGCCGCTCCGATTTTTCGAAACATCGCGGAGTACGCTTTACGCCGTGATGGGAGCACTCCCGTCTATATGTCAGATCAAGATTTGGTGCGACAAAAACAAATCAATGAAGCTGGCGGCAGCGAAAACAAAATTCATCGCCTTTCGTTGAAAGAGGTTCCAGCCAAATTGGCTCCGCTCGATCGGGTGCCAAAGTTGAAAGGGCTGACCTTACGAGAAGTGTACAAAGAACTGAACGGTTACGACTTAAATTTAAAGGTTTCCGGAGAAGGTCGAGTGCACAGAACTTACCCAAAAGAAGGGGAGCCCATAAAAAGCTCACTGAGGGTTGTACTGCGGCCACCCAAAGACCTATAAATTATTCGAATGGGTCTGATTTCAAATGCTTAGACCTTAACAAGCACGGCCCATTTTGCATAAATTATCCAAAAATTAGCTATGGAGATCTTACATCGTCTTAACAGACTCAACTCTATAAGTTATTGAAAATATAGGTACATTAACAAGTCTTACAGAAATAGTAAATTTTCTCTCTTGACGAAAGGCTAGTATTTTTGGTCTTTTGAGCCCAGCGCATGGGGCGCGCGTACAAACATCTTTGTGGGGGAGATATGTCTAACTATCTCAAGCAGTTGATTCTGCTTATTGTAATTCCATCTTTTTTGATCTCTTGTACTGAAGAACCGGCGAACGATCCTGGTACGGATGCATCACCGCCTGATTCAGTGGTTTCTATTAAAGGAGCTAAAGAACCGACAGTTCAAGATATCGAAAAGAATCTATTCACCAATCCAGCTTTGAACTTTGAAAAAGTTCTTTTGGAAAACCCAGAAGTTTTCTCACCTCCCGGTGAAGTTGACGGTGTTGGGTCAGCGGAGCAACAAGTTTTGCAACAAAAGAACCTGAACAAGCCCATCCAATACGGAGTTGGTGCGGCTGGAATCACGATGGACACAACTTTTGCAGAGGCTAAAAATCTTCTGACCATTCCTATATATGGTCCGGACGAAGATGGACAAGCCTACTATCGCGAAGAACTTGTTGTGATCTGGAAAGACGATGGTGACAGAAAACCACAAATGATCATCCCGGTGGGTGGTTACCTAGGAACGATGTCAGCAGGCAAATTTGGTGAACTCAGTTACCAAACCAAATTTCTCGACTACAAGAATGATGGAATTCAAGGGGCTGCTCGCCTCACACTCGAGTTGTACTTAGAGTTAGAGGAAGTGGTCGACCAGAGCTACAATTGCTTAGCCTCTGGCCGTTGCCGTTTGATTTACGGAGATGAGAACCAGAAGAATTTTGTTATGGTTTTTCCTGGCGCTGTTTTCTTAATGGCGAAAGAAGAATTCCAATTGGCTGAGATTCGCCTCATTCGTGATGTTGATCCTGGGGTTTTGGCAAATGACTTGGATTTGAAGTCGGGAGAAATTTTTCCACCTGAGATGGCTTCTTTTCAATTGGGTGAAACTAAAAAAGAGATTTTTGACCGAATCAACGAAACAGCAGTAAAAGCCTTTCCAGAAGTGTTTGTAAGCACAGACAGCTTCACCTACGCCTGGAACGGGGTTTATTTCTTATTTCATCGTTCAAATTACGATAATAATGTAACGGAAGCCGAAGACGAGGACCTTCACTTTGCCACACAAATGACACCACTCTATCCGGGTTACCTTTTGGTAGATGGAAAGCGTGTGATCATGACTCAGACCGAAGACGATATTCGTTTCGATCTCGAAGTGATGCCAGCCCCCGAGTCACAAGCCTCAGACGTCGTAATTGTTGATGAGTTTACTGTTGAGACGAAACTCACAATGAACACCAAAGTGCGCAAACAGGATTCTATCCTCTTTACAGAAAGGTTTGCTGATTTCTTGGCCTCTCAAATGACGGGTGAATTTTCAAATGTCCGTTACCGCACTTGGGGTATTCAGAATCCAACTAAAAATAATAGAGAAATCTCTGTTACGATTGAAGCCTACCAAGACGGCAGCCTAAAAGGGCAGTTTATTGGGTTTCAGGTCAGCGAAGAACAAGAGAAAATGGATTACGTGATCACAGGTCTGATGGATCCTGAGATCGCTCCTTTTAGCAAAGTGACTTTGCCAGCTTCTGAAGGTGATGTAGAAAGACTGGTTGTTGAAAAACCAGTGGTTAACTTGATTACTGGTGATCCTGTGATCGATAGCATTACACAGCAACCTAAAACAGAAATGCGTCAAGACGATGTTTACACAAAATTGGCGGGAATCAAACTGAACGACTTGATCAAGCTAGAAGAAATCGATGCACTTGGGCGCGGTGAGGCCACCGTGACTTATATGGGTGGTGATTCTTCACTTGGTGAAGTTAAGGAAAGAGCAGGCTACGCGGAAGAGGGAACCTATAGTATTCCATTGTTCAACAGACCAATCGCTCGTGACCAAGGCTTCGTCAGTGTGGCAGGTGCTACTCTGGGTGTCCAAGTAGTGGCTGGTGCCGACGATACTAAAGACGGAGCCGAATACGCTCGAGTCGTCAGTGTGACTTCGGGGAACTTTTATGGTGAAGTTAAAGGTCTTTGCGGATTGGGTGACACCACTGAAATCAAAGTGGCGATGACTGACGATAAGGTCGTAGAGTCTTTGGATAAAGCCATAGCAGCACAAAAAGTTTTGGATGAGAACTACGAGTGCAACCACTTTAGAATTTATGACAACGGATCACTAGGGTTGCTCAAGGATATCTACTTTCCTGATCAAAACATTCGATTGTCTTTTAGTAACCGCGCTTTAGGTGGGGTATCTATTTACATGCCTTTGGCTGGAGTTGCTCCAGCTCCACAAGAGCTATTGAAACCAACAGAGAATATTGTTGAGGTGGTACAATGATGAAAAATTTAATTTTAACACTAATTGCATTCTCATTGACTCTTGGTTGTGCCAAAAACCGTGACCGAGAAGAAGTCCGTCGTGGTGAAAAGTACGGCGACTTTTCGAAGTCCGACCATATCAGTCCAAGAGAAGATGGCACACGCTCCGTTTGGTTGAGCAAAGTGACAGTCATCAACACTTCGAACGCCCCCTCTGGAACCCTTTTCATTGGTTACCAAGGTGACGTTCAAGCTGGTTATTTTGATTTCACAGAGAATCATATGCAGTTCAAGTCTGTTGAAGGCAACTTGGGTGGTACAGAGTCTGAGAACATCAAAAATAATGTTTTGATGAACTGGAATATTCGCCACGTTGACTACGCATTGGACGAAGTGGATGGACAAACCACAAACAAAGAAATCGAAAGTGATTTCAAAATATGGAGCGAAAAGCGCTACTTTGAGTTTCTTTGGAGTGAGCAAAAAGAGGTTACGAACACCAACCAAATGTTCCCCATCTCTTCATTGTCAGTTTATCAGTGTTGGTCGCCAGCAAACATTCGCTATGTCGAGGACTCATATAAAGCCGAAGCCGATCATATTGGTTGGAACATAGAGGTTGTTTACCAACGAGCTCCGGCCTGTGGTAATGCTCCTCAATGGAACCAAGGTGTCTTTAACTTCACGGCCACTTATAAGTATTCGTTCAAGAAGATGCAGCCCAGTGACTACAAGCCGAAGGTTTATAGCAATGAACAAGATCCGGCTCGTTACAAGTACGGACATTTCCAAACCGTTCGTGAAGTCTTGCATCCAAAAGATGGTCGTCCTCACAACATCTTTATGGAAAATCGTTGGGCCGAGAAAACCCAATACTTTTACTTCGTAAAAGGTTTTCCTCAGAAGTATAAGTGGATTTGGAGTCATAAGAATCCTCAGTCGGTTTTTGGACAAACCAATGCCTTGTTGGAAAGTCTTAACTCTAAACTGCGTTTTGAAATCTATGATTACAACTACAACCATGAAACTGAAGCTGCTGACGATAGTGTCGAGCGTGAGTTTGGAGACCTTCGTTACTCTTTTGTGAACTTCATTGAAGAGCTAGAGGCCGGTGGTACACCCCTTGGTTATGGTCCCAGTGATACCAACCCGTTCACGGGTGAGATCATTGCTGCCAACACTATGGTCTGGACTGGCTACCTTGATTACTACATGGGACTTGTTCAGGATGTGGTGGAAGCTACCAAAGACAATCCTGATGGAACAGAAAACCTAAGTACTTTATTCCGCGAGATGAACCGTTCATTAGAAGCCCAAGCGGGTAACAGTGAAACGGCCACCGACTTGGTTGAGACTTCTTGGGATCAGGCCAAAGGAGTTGGATCTTTATTTAAGAAAATGGCACAACAAACTCGTTATGCCTACCCTTACTGGAATAGCTACACGATGGATGAGGCCGGCCAGCTAGTTGTACCGATGCTACTGGATCGTCACAATGATGGAACTGTTGACTTGCCAGGTACAGGACTTGGAGATGTGTTTGAGCATGTGAGCTTCTTTTCTGAGGTGATCAATCAACCTTTATCAAAAGTTCCATTTACCTTTGAAAAGCGAATTCTTGGGGGGCAGCTTCAAGCGAAAGTGATCAACCCTATGAAGGTTCTCGACCTTGGTTGGATGGATCGCATCTTGAACACTCCTGGGGCTCAGCTCAATGCCAATGGATTGCGACAAGCTCATAATGTATTGAACAACTTGCAAAAAGTGATGAACCGTAACTATGCGGGACCTGCAGGAATCGATAGCATCGTCAGTGAGCTAGCCGAAAAACGTATGAAGAACATCGAAACCAACATCCAAGGTCACTGTATTATGGATATGGATGAGTTCGGTAGCGGATTGGCTGGATTCTTAAAAATGTCTCCAATCGACATCAGCGATCCTGAGACTCGCCAAGATGTGATCAACACAGTTCTTTACCGTGTGAGCATCCATGAATTTGGTCACAACTTGAACCTTCGTCACAACTTCTACGGAAGTGTCGATGAAGAGAATTTCAAAGTGGGCGCTGAGTCTATAGCAAACTTCAAAGGCTCCAATGGCCTTTCTCGATTCAAGATCGTAGAAAAACCGGATGGTGCTGCTGAGTATGTTGAAGTGGCAAAAGATCGTAAGCAGGTCAGTTCTTCTGTGATGGATTACCTTCGCCTTGAAGATGAAATCGGAGCGCCTTGGGTTTGGGAAGAGTATGATGTGGCAGCAATCCGCGACTCTTACGAGCCAAAAGGTTTTGATGATAAAGGTCATTTGTATTTGTACTGTACGGACGAACACACGGCCACCAGTGCAATTTGTAATCGCCATGACTTAGGAACAACGCCTTCACAAATTTTAATGTCTCAGATCCGTTCTTATGATGAACGCTATGAAATGCGTAACAAACGTTATGGGCGTGCTTACTGGAACACTTCGGGCTACGCAGCTGGAATGCTCGGAACCATGATGAGCATGAAAGAGTTCGTTCCTTTTTGGAGAGCGGCCCTTTCTGAAGACTTTGTTCTTAATAAGCTGGGTGAGATGGGGGTTACAAACCTCAATGATCAGTCGGCTTACCTTGAAGAGTTAAACCGTGAAATGCGGAATGTGATGAAACTTTCAATGGCTTTTTATGATGGTGTGATCCAGCAAAGTCGTGGACAGCGTGACTTCCGCAGTGAGTATGATGAGACCACTGGTGCATTGAAGCAAATGGGTATCGTAGCCGATAAATTGTTCGCCACTCTTTTCTTAGCGGGTGATGATGCGATCTTCTACAACCCCAATCGCGTGCGCTACCATGACTCTTATTTGACGTACTCGGGTGAGCCTGGATTGGCACGATTTGCCGACCAAATTTGGGTGAACTTTGTAACAGACAGACAAGTGGCGATGGACCCTTGGTTTATTAACTTCACTCGTGTTCTTTACGCGAAGAATGCAACCAACTTTAACAACCGTGGATCAGCGAGCCTGATTGACTCGTTAAAATTGGTGAAAGTGGACTCTGCCACTGACTTGAAAAATGAATATGGAATCGTTATGGACAAATCTCGCCCGACTTTGAAGACTCGTCTGACTCAGTCTGGTTCCGGCGGGTTCAACGTTGGTGATGAGGTTTTCGTAGTTCATGTCGATGGTGACTACTACATGACGTCTGTGGCTGAAGGAAAGTACGCTTACGTGCTTTTCCAAAATGCTGAAGATATCGTGAGTGGTAATGGTGATGACCAAGATTCGATCACTCAATTCAACATGGATATGCGTGAATTGCTTTGGTTGTATGAAATTGCTGTAAGCGGAGCGCTTCAGTAATAAAACACGCCAAGGAACCAGTAGGGTTCCTTGGCCGATTTTAGGAGATTTTGATGATCAATTTTTCTAAAAATACAGCCAGAATGGCGCTAGTAATCTTGGCCATGGTGGGTTTTGGTCTTTCGGCCTCTGCCCAGTCGCAAGACGATGGAGGCGGCCAAACCAAACTGAAAACCAAGGCTGAAAAGTCGAAGAAGAAGTCTAGCAAAGCCGCTAACCCGACTTTGGCAAACCTTCAAGGCGGGTCTTCGGGATGGCGTTTGCAGGGGGCGGTCACGCACCAACCCAAGCTTCGTCGCGATCAAGAAGACACCACCGACATTTTGTTGCGGGCGGATTACAATATTAATAAAAAACACACAATCCGGGTGCAGCAGTACTTTACCAAATTTTATGGCAAATACTCTTCGGAGTATGAGTTTAAGCCATTCGATACCTCTGTGGCACATTTTTACCGTTTACCCTGGAAGCCAGGTGGCATTGGTTTGCAATGGCGAAACCAGGTTTCACTACCGATTTCTAATGAATCGGCTCGTGATGACCTGATCACTCCGTTTCAGACCAGCATTGTTGGCTCCAAAGGACTTTTGGGTGGAAAGCTACTGGTTTTTGGAATTCCTTACTCGCGCTATTTTTTCTACGAGTACAAGACCTCAGTGAGTGGTCGCCTTTTGCCTCGTTGGCAAAATGGTCTATCGTTGGGTGGGTTGTATTTTATCACTCCGAAGCTTTCTTTCTACGCTGGTGGAGACTATCGGATCGATACGGTTTACAACAGTCAGTACGACCAAAATGCAAAGCAAATTCCACGGGGAACTTATCGATTTGATTTGGATCTGACCTATCAATTGAATAACAGTCTTTCTGGGTCGTTGTCTTATGCTCAAGGGCGGGCCAGTTATATTCAGCAGGGGCGTTATGAGTTGGCCCTATTTGATGATCAGGCCTCACGGGTGAACTTCGGGTTGACCTACATCTACTAAATCGTGACATTTTACAATTTTGAATTATCCTAGGGTCTCATGAAGCTTGAGACCCTTTTAAATATTCACGGCCATATTGATTGGCGCAAACAAGATAAGAACTTGCAAGCCAAGAGCCTGTGCACAGACTCTCGACAAGTGGAGTTTGGCAGTCTTTTCATAGCCATTCGAGGTCATTCTGGCGATGGCCATGATTACCTCGAGCAGGTCGCCAAAATGGGGGCCAGCGCTCTGGTGGTGGAAGATCGTAACAATGTACCGGATGACTATCCGGGGGCGGTTGTTGAGGTTTTGGACTCCCGATTGAGTTTGCAAACACTCTCACAAATTTTTTATGGTTCCCCGGGAGAGGTGTTACTAGGGATTGGAGTCACTGGTACCAATGGTAAAACCAGTTCTTGTTATATCTTAGAATATCTTCTCAATGATCTGGGCTACGAATGTGGCGTGATCGGAACCATCGACCATCACTTAAAATCAAAAGTCTGGGACACCCAACTCACCACACCTGACCCAGTGACTTTGCAAAGAAGATTGCGAGATTTTCTCGATCTAGGGGCAAAGAGTTTTGTGATCGAGGCTTCAAGCCATGCCTTATTTCAAAATAGAATCAACCAAGGTTTTGATGTGACCTTGTTCACCAATTTAAGTCGTGATCATTTGGATTACCACAAAGATATGGAAGATTATTTTCAAGCCAAGGCCTTGCTGTTCAAGGAGAAAATGTTGAAAGAAACAGCTGACTGCATGGCCGTCATCAACGGTGATGACCCTTTTGGACAACGGTTGGTTAAAATGACCCCAGGCCGTCGGGTTTACACGTTTGGCAAGAGTGAGGGGGTTCATCTTCGCTTCGCTATCATTGAAACCCGATTGGATGGAACCGATATCAATCTCACCATAGGTGACAGTCACAATTTCTTGGTCAAAAGCCCCTTGATTGGGGAGCACAATGTCTACAATTTGGTGGGAGGCTTGGCGACGATTTACGGGCTGGGCCTGGATTTAAAGAAAGCTTGTGACGATATCTTGAGTTTTCCTGGAGTTCCGGGTCGGATGCAAAAAGTGGAGGGTCCCGACAGTCGATATGGATTTGTCGATTATGCTCACACCCCAGATGCTTTAGAAAAAGCGATCGAGGCCTTAAAACCTTTGATTCCGGCAGGCAATAAGTTGATTACTGTTTTCGGGTGCGGTGGCGATCGTGACAAAGGAAAGCGTCCGATCATGGGAGAGCTGGCCACGCGTATGAGTGATTTAACAATAGTGACATCTGATAACCCTCGTACCGAAGAACCGGGGCAAATCATCAAAGAAATTTGTGCCGGGGTAAAAGATCCAAAGTCGGTGCACTTGATGCCCAGCCTAGATCGCGAAGAGGCCATCGAGCAGGCCTGCCAGCTCGCCCAACCAGGTGATGCCATTTTGGTAGCAGGCAAAGGCCACGAAAACTACCAAATCATCGGAACCGAAAAACGCCACTTCAATGACTACCAAACCCTAAAAAAACACCTAACGTAAAAGGTACGCCGTTCCTTTTCTAGCAGCGTCATACTCCAAAGGTACGCCGTTCCTTTCCCAACAGCGTCATTGGGTCATATTATCGATTCAAGTGTGAGGTGGAGACGTGTTTTATAGTTTGGATTTTGTAGTCGATTCCACTGGAGGCATTGTCAATTCTCGTCCGGTGTCCTCTTTTGTTGGGTTTGCAACGGACAATCGTGATCCAGAAATAAAAGGTAAATTGTTTGTTCCCTTGGTAGGAGACAACCATGACGGCCATCGGTTTGTAAAAGCCGCTGTTGAGGCTGGGGCAGCGGGTGTAATTTATCACAAATGGGATTCGGACTGGGACGATCTTAAATCCAAGGCCACTTTTATTGTGGTTGAGGACACGCTGCGCGCTTTACAGGATTTTGCCAAAGAGTGGCGTCATACCTTCACCGGCAAAGTGCTGGCCCTTACTGGGAGTAATGGCAAGACCACCACCAAAGACTTTTTATATCAAATTTTACAAAATTTCGGGACAGTGAACGCAAGCGTTGGCAGTTATAACAATCATTGGGGCGTGCCGTTCACGCTGCTGTGGTCCGATCCGACCAATGACTACTGTGTGGTGGAGATGGGAATGAACCATGGGGGCGAGATCGTTCGTCTGATGTCTATTGCCGACCCCGACCTGGTAACGGTCACCAATGTGGGGCGAGCCCATATGGGCAATTTTGAAAATGGAATTGAAGGTGTGGCGGCTGCTAAAGAAGAGATTTATGAGATGGCCAAAGCAAGTTGCCAACTCTTATTTAACCTGGACAACAAGTGGACCCAGGAAATGTTTAATAAATACATGGATCGAGCTTCATACACTTATAGCACTCAAAACTTTTCCGCCGATGTGTACTTTCGAATTAAAGAGCGAACCGCAACGGGAGTGATAATCGAAGGTCAAATTGGAGGAGTGCTGGGCAAACAAGAACTTCGTCTTTGGGGAGATCACAACATTGAGAACCTGGCCGCAGCCGTAGCATTGGCTTATATCGGGGGAGTGCGCCCTGAGAAGATTTGGTCTGTTCTTAAAGACTGTCATACTGGTTGGGGGCGAAATCAATGGATCGACACCGAAAAGGGTTTGCGTATTTTATTTGATGGCTACAATGCCAACCCGGACTCCTTCGCTGCATTATTAAACAACGTCGAACCTTTGCTGAAAGAAAAAAAATCAATAGCATTGTTTGGAGAGATGTTGGAGTTGGGTGATCAAGCCGGAGAACAACACTATGAGTTAGGGAAGTCGGCGAGCCAACTGCAATGGCAGCACTGTTTCTTCGTAGGAACTTCGGCGGAAGAATTTGAAAAGGGCTGGTGTGAATCTGGCAACAAAGACCAGCTGACCATCGCTAAGAATTTTGCAGATCTTTCTGCGGCAGAATTGGCAAGAAAGGCCGAAAATTGTGAAGTCTTGGTGATCAAAGGTTCCCGTGGTGGAGCATTGGAAAGAGCGATTCCTCCTTTGAAGCCGCTCAATTGGCTTGCTAAATATGATTGGAAATACCAGTAATTCCAAGCACTTATAAACATTCCCTTGATCTTATTAGCCTCTTTGTGGTAGACATCGAGTCTCTGCAAATTGTGAAAGGATATTTGACTCTGCATTCGTTCTAGAGTCGATCTTGATTATGCTCTACCAACTTTTGACTCAATTTTCTGAACAATACTCAATTCTTAATGTTTTTCGTTACATCACTTTCAGAACCTTTATCTGTTTTTTTACTGCTTTTCTTGTTTGTTATTTTGTAGGGCCGACATACATTCGGCGTTTAAAGAAAAAACAGGGCAAACTTTCTAATGTTCGTGAAGATGTTCCGGAACGTCATCAATTGAAAGCAGGTACACCTACAATGGGTGGTGGATTGATTCTTCTATCCATTGTGGTTCCATTTTTAATGTGGATGGATATCACCAATGCGCTTGTAAGTGCGACCATCTTTGTGACCTTGGGTTTTTCTTTTATCGGCTGGCTGGATGACCACAACAAAGTTATTAAAAAAAATAGTAAAGGGGTTTCCGGAAAGCTTCGTTTATTGATGGAGTTCATTGTTTCTGGTGGTGTCATTTTTTACCTCACCCAAAATGGCTTTTTAACAACTGAGTTAACCTTTCCTTTCTTTAAGGATCTCACCTTTGATTTAGGACTTTTCTACATATTTTTTGGAAGTTTAGTAGTGGTAGGAACGGCCAATGCGGTCAATTTGACCGACGGCTTAGATGGTTTGGCGATCGGTCCTGTGATCATCTGTGCAGCGACTTTTGCGATTTTTGCCTACGTGGCAGGTCATATTAAGATTGCCGGTTACCTAGGTATTCCATATATCGATGGTGCGGGTGAGCTGGCACCAGTGGCGGCGACAATTGTGGCCGCCGGCTTGGGATTTCTATGGTTTAACTCCTACCCCGCGCAAGTTTTTATGGGGGATTTAGGGAGTTTAGGTTTGGGTGGTTTTTTGGGAACCATGGCCGTAATTACAAAAAATGAATTGGTGATGGTTTTGCTTGGTGGAGTTTTTGTCGTGGAGGCGTTGTCTGTGATCACTCAGGTGGCTTCATTCAAGCTCACAGGAAAGCGGATTTTTAAAATGGCGCCCATCCATCATCACTACGAACTGAAAGGCTTGGATGAAACCAAGATTATCGTTCGCTTTTGGATCGTATCTATATTATTAGC